>CALVSP010000104.1 GCA_944359065.1 uncultured Bacilli bacterium | reverse complement strand
TTTTACCAAAGCAAGAGAAGGAGGAATGATTATAGATAATAAAATTGCTGGGGTATATTTAAGAGTTAGTACCGAGGATCAAGCTCGGGAAGGATTTAGTTTAAGTGAACAAAAAGAAAGACTCAAAGCCATGTGTAAATTTAAAGACTATCAAATTTAATAGAAATTCTGTTAGACAAAAGTCAGACAATTAAAACTTTGTCGGACGAATATAATTCTCTAAAATCCTTATAATACGGTCAAACTCGCCACTGGCGATGTTGTTTGTCAGACACAGTTATCTTGTTTAAAATGACTTCTCGAAAATGTGCATAAAATTCTTAAAAATTCAAAAAATTAAGGACATAAAAATATACTAACGAATGTTTTAGAAAGTGCTGAAATCATGTTATAATAATAAATGAAATTTGGTGATAGAAATGGAAAATAAAAATAACTTAACAGATAACAAAATTAATTATAAATATATTTTGAACAAAATATTTACAGGTTCTTTTCTAGACTATAATCTGGGACATGAAATTATTAATTTTATAAAAATGGATGATAATAGCAGATATATTTATGTAAATCCATATGGAGAAAGATCTGAACAATCCGCAAAATATACAGAATATGTATTTCATATAATGGGAATTGTTTACAAAAATAAAAGATATTACGAGTTAACTGCCGTATCAAAGGTATCAAAAGATGATATTGGTTATAAAAGAAATAATAAAGAAGAAAAAAATGAGTTAAAATATAAAAAGTTTTCCTTAAGAAAAATTTTTAAACAAAATAATAATGATAATCGTAGTCATTTATGTACTTTCAAGGCATCAAGCTTTTATAAACCAAAAAAAAGAGTTTTGTTTTTAGTAAGTGAGAACACGCCTGAAATTGTAAATGAAAGTAAAGATATTATTATTGTTAAATTAACCTGTAATCCTCAACATAGTAGAGCATATTCAAGGGAAAAGGATGTTAAGTTTTTAGATGAAATTATAAATAAATATTTAATTGAAAATAACGATATTGAAAATTGGGATAACTATGAAGAAGAGTTATGTTTTTCATTAATAAGTGATAGAACCAAGTTGGAAAATTCAACGTCTAATCAAATAGCATATTTTTTTAACAGGGATAAAAAGTTACTTAATAAATTTGTGAAAGAATTTTTGAAAATAAATGTAGATGATAATTTTAAAATCATTAGAGAAAAAGAAAATATTGATTTATTACTTGAAGGGGATAATAACGTAATTGTTATTGAAAATAAAATAGATTCAGGTATTAATGGTAATCAATTAGTAATGTATGAAAAGTATATAAAAAATGAGTATGAGAAAAAAGATAAATATTTCTATATTTTAGAGCCACACTATAGTTCAATAACTGAAGAAGAAAAAAATAAAAATGGTGGAAAACATTATAAAATTTTATATTATGAAGAGTTATATAAAGTCTTTAAGAATGCCAAATATAGACCTGCTGGTAAAGAAACTGAATATGGGAGCTTTTTATTTAAAGAATTTATATATACAATAGAATATATAAAAATGTCTAAAACATTACAACAAGAAAAAATTGCATATACAAGGTTAAAACAAAGA
This sequence comes from uncultured Bacilli bacterium, assembly GCA_944359065.1. Classification (GTDB taxonomy): domain Bacteria; phylum Bacillota_I; class Bacilli_A; order RF39; family UBA660; genus Faecisoma. The sequence goes on along the minus strand of CALVSP010000104.1, from coordinate 933 downwards.
ATAAGTGAATTGGAGGTAAACCATGAATAGTATATTTGAGATAAGAAACTGCTCATGTGTTGAGCAAAATGTTGATGTTATAGTAAACGCTGCAAATAGAGATTTAGTATCAGGTGGAGGAATATGTGGTGCTATCTATAAAAAGGCAGGATATTCTAATTTAAATGAAGTATGTAGAAAAATTAAAACACCATTAAAAGATGGTGATGCTGTACTTATCCCTGCATTTGATATTAAGAATGCCAAGTATATAATCCATGCTGTTGGTCCTAATTTTAGCAATACTCCTAATGCTTTTAATGAATTGTTTAATGCCTATTATAATTCATTATTATTAGTGAAAGATAATAATCTTCATAGTATTGCTTTTCCTTTAATTAGTGCAGGAATTTACGGAGGACATTTAGAAAATCCTGCCACAGCATCGGCCAAACAATGTATTATGGCTTATAACAAATTTGTTGAAAGCTTTCCAAGTTATAATATTCATGTAATATTATGTGCTTATACTAAAGAAGAATTTGATAGTGCAAATAAAATAAAGAATAATGAAAAAAATATTAAAAGTAAAAAGTATCTAGTGAATAAAATAAACTACAATAAAATAACTATTGATGAATTTTTAATTTGATGTTAGTCGCGAATCCTGGAAGAATGTGGAATGAGAATGGCTCATATTTTATTATGAAAGATAATGATAAGTTTGTAGCATACAGAATAAGTGGCTGGATGTATGGACAAAAAGAGAATAATTCTGTTTCATTTGATATGATGTGTTCTCATTTTTCTAAATGGAAAGAAGCATGGGAAAATGCTATTAAAGAAGACTATGATGGTAAATATAAGTTTGTATATATGGGGTTTAATTAACATATAATGCTTTAATGGTGGACAATGATAGATTAACAGAAATATTAAATAATGTGGAATTAG
>CALVSP010000103.1 GCA_944359065.1 uncultured Bacilli bacterium | reverse complement strand
TCAATTGATTTAATTTTAACTTCTCCGCCTTATCCAAATACTTATGATTACTATTTATATCATAAACATAGAATGAACTGGCTTGATTTTGATGTCAAATTTTCTATGAATGCCGAAATTGGTTCCCGACGTGAATTTTCAAGCTTGAAACACCCAAAAGAAAAATTTGATAGTGATATGCTCGAAATTTTATCTCATGCTAATAATCTATTGAAATTAAATGGATATACAGTTTTAGTTATGGGAGATGGTAAAATACAAGGAGAAATATATGATGCAAAATCTAATATGGAAAAATTATGTAATAATTTTGGATGGAATTTGATTGATTATAGTTATTCATGTTTGGATAATACTTCAAGATCATTTCAACAATCATATAGAACAAAAGGGAAAAAAGAACACATTTTAGTGTTTAAAAAGGTAAAACAATGGAAATTAGTGAAATAAGAATTTATGCTGAAGTGTTAGAGCAAGGTATTGATTTTAAAGAATATCTAAAAAATATTGTTGGGGACCAAATAAAAATTATTAATATTTATGCTAAAAAAATCCGTGGAGAAATTACGAATAGAGATTCTTTGGCAAATAGAATAAGAAAATCTAAAGATATAGACATATTAATTACTTGCATTAGTAATAATAAGGAATATCCATTTTTAATGATAGAATATTCAACAGCCGTACCAACCGATGATCACAAGATGCAAAGATCAGATGTCTACTATTGGAGTTCAGTATATAGAACTCCTATGATGAAAATTTATCCTATTTCAAAAGGAATGAATCAAAATTTTGGTGGTGGAAATAAATTTACCGATGAGTTAGAATCTGTTTTAGCATATAGACAAGGCGCATTATTTTTTCCTATTAAATGGAAGACTATAAACAATTCAAATACTCTTCAAACAAAAAATAATGCTTTATCCTGTATATACTTTTCTATTGAGATTAGAGATATATTGCAAGAGTTATACAAGACGTTTATAAAAGAGTCTAGTTATGATAATTACTATTCCCAATTAAGGGATATCTATTATATGAAAAATAAAAATATAATTGATAAATATTCCAATCATGAGTTAAAAAAGATTATTGTAAATTCGTCCCGGTTTAGATGGGAAGGAGATTTTCTTATTAGTAAAATAAATAGGTTTGGTCATGCAATGGATCCTGACCGAGGAGTATTGTACTTCACAAATATGTTAGTTGGCGTTGATAAATGTATAACTGAAATACAAATTAATAGATCCTCTTTATATGGTAAAAATGGATATAAAGCATTATTTGATGCTACTTCAAGAGAAAACAGATTAATAAGTATTGTACAAAATTTAATAAATTCATCTAATAATATTTTTACATCAAATGATGCAATTAACTTATTTCAGTATGCTTTATGCATAGAAAATTGGAACTTGTTTACAAAAAAATCTAATAATGAATATATAATTCAAGATGACAAATTAAGGAATTTTTTATCTAAATGTTCAAGCATAACTTCAAAGTGTATTTTTTATCTATCAACTAAGCTTCTGTTAACTGACAAAAATAGGAATATTATTTGTACTGTAAGTTGGAGCAGTAATATCATAAAAGAGTATTTAAGGTCATTAATTTATGCAAATTACTCTCCAATACATATTAAACCATTATCTTTTAATGATATGAAAGAAGACATAATTACTTTCGCTAGTGTTGAATTATATAAAATTTTACAATGCAAATTAATTGCTGTAAGTTACCCAGGAGCACAAGGTGATAGATGTGTTCTATTAGGCGAAGGAAGAAATGTGTTAAGAACATACATTGACATAATTGCCGTGAAAGAAAATAATTTAAAAGCCACTGTATTCTTAGAGGAATGTAAAGACAGTTTAGCAAAATCAAAGAATGATGTCAAAAAACTTAACGATTTTATACACTCTGAGGATCAACTCAATGGATTAAAATCTTTAATAAAAAAAATAAATGGTGATAACTATATTGATGATATAAAAATTTCGGTAGGAGCTAAATATTCTCAAAGCATACCATATTTAAATGTAGATTATATTTTCATGTTTAATATTGAAAATCTTGATGATTATAAAACCATTATTGATTATTCTATTGCCATAATTGACACATCATTAATAGATATTTTTAAACCACTTTCCAACAATTTAGGAAAATTACAAGGCAAACTAAACTTTGATAAATTGTATATTATTGAGTAGTATTAAATGAATTAATAAATAATTGTTTCAATGATTTAAAATCATTAATAACTTATATTAAAATAGTCAAGTGATTTTACTCTAGGCAAATTTTTTAGTTTATTGCTCTCTATTTTTATGTGTAAAACAATGTCAAGATTTTTCCAATTTTCACTTGGCTCAATATCAGGTTTATTGTAAGGCATCACAAGTCCAAAACTATCTTGTAAAAAGAAAAATACGCAACCCAAGTTTTTATTCCAAGGGTGCGTACAATTCCGTTCTGGCGGAGAGTGGCGGATTCGAACCGCCGAAGGCTTTCACCTTACCGCTTTTCGAGAGCGGCACATTCGACCACTCT
>CALVSP010000102.1 GCA_944359065.1 uncultured Bacilli bacterium | reverse complement strand
TCATTAAATTTACCATATCTTATAATATCACTTGTTATATTACTATTTAAACTAAAGATATTTTCAGTCATATAAATAATTGAACTTAATAATACTTTTTTCTTTCTTTCAAAATCTGTTTTCGATATATTTAAATCTTGCATTTCTTTTTTTATTTTATCTAACAATGTTTGGGGATTAGTAGATTCTCCTAAAACAAACATTAAAATATAATCAGTACTATCATCAAAATCAACAGCTAAATTATCATTGATTATTTTTTCTTCTAATAAATTATGAACAAATTCACTAGTTGAAGAAAATTTACAATCAAATAATGTTAATAAATAAAAGATATTTTGAATATTTTTTTCTATTTTTAATTTATAACATATCGCACATTTAGGAATACTAACATTTAATTTTATTTCATCATTTTCTATATCTACTTCTTTTGGTTCATTATATGATTTTATTTTGATTTTTTCTTCTTTTTTAAATGTTTTTTTACTTTGATTTTCTCTTATTATATTTATCGTTTCACTAGGATCAACATTACCAGTAACTACAACAAACATATTAGAAGGATGATAAAAAGTATTATAACAAGTATATAAATCTTCTTTGGTAATTTTATTAATATTTTCAATATCACCGATAATTGGATGTTTCATTGGATGTATTTTAAATGTATTTTCAATTATTTTATCGTATATCATTGTACCTGGCATATCTTGATACATTTTTATTTCTTGAGTTATTATTCCTTTTTCTTTATCGACATTCTCATCAGTAAAATAGGGTGATTGGACATAATCTAACAACATATTAATATTTTCTTCTAAAAAATTAGGACAAGAAAATAGGTAAGTTGTTTTAGTATAATTAGTATTAGCGTTACAATCAGCACCTCTTTCACTATAAAATGAAAATATATCAGAACCATCTTCTTGTTCGAACATTTTATGCTCTAAAAAATGAGCAATACCTAAAGGAACTTTAATCATTTTATTTTTATCAGTTGGTTTAAATTCACTTATATTAGAGCCATATTTAGTATTAAAAGTAACATAAATATTATTGACATTTGTTTTAGGTAAGACAAATATTTCTAAGCCATTATCTAATTTTTCATAGAATAAATCTAAATCTAAATTTTTAAAATTAATTTTCTTCATTATTTTCACCTTCTAAAACGAATATAGTATCCATATTAATTTTTTTATGTAAGTTAATAATATCTTCTTTTGTTACTTTATTAATATTTTCAATTCTTTCATCTAATAAATCATAGTTAAAATAAATATGACTTTCATACATTCTTAAAATACTTGCTTGATAGTCTTCAATATCTTTTAAGCTGTTAATATAAGTAATTTTAGCTGATTCAATATCGTTATCAGTAAAATCACCTTTACCCATTTTATTGAATTCTTTTTTGATTAAACTTAAACACTTTTTAACATCATCTTTATTAGTTCCTACTGTAATATATAAAACATTGTATATTGCTTTAAAGGTTGCATTTATACTATAACATAAACTGTTTTTTTCTCTTACTGTTCTAAATAATTTTGAATTAGGACTACCACCTAAAATAAAAGTATAAATATATAAAACATATTGTTTTTCAAATTCGGTTAAATCTTTTATTTTATATCCGATATTTAAATTAGTTTGTTCAATTGGTAATGTTTCTTTTACTTTATTTAATTTAGTTATATTTTGATTTACAAAATGGGATATTCCAGGTCTTTTAATAGTATTAACATTAAAGTTTTTATTAAATGTTTCAACTATACTTTCTTCATCAACATCACCGATTACAAATATATCAATTAAATCACTTTTAAGCATTTTTTTGTAATATTCATATAAATTATCAGGCTCTAAGTCTTCTTTATAACCAACTGAGTTATATTCTAAAGGAGTATTTTTACCTAATATTTCAAACATTCTTTGTAAAGAATATCTTTTAGTATTATCTTTTAAAGAATCGATTTCGTCAGTTACTAATCTTTTAGCTAACTCAAAATCTTTAAATTTATTATCTTCAATATTAGAATCAAATAATAAACTTAATAAAAATTCAATTGACTTTACATTCATATTTTTTTCAGTATATTTTTCATTTAAAAAATTAGCGTTGAATGAAGTTACAATATAATTTCCCATTAATGAATTAGAACATCCTATTCCAATACCATATAAATTTTCTGTTTCGATATCTAAATCTCTTTTTGTTTTATAAGTATTATTGGAATTTAATAATATTTTTCCTAATAGATTACGATAGGTTATATCTTTTTTTTCTAATAATTTCTTAAAGTTTATTCTAATAGAGATAGTTTTAAATTTGTCTGTTTTAATAATGTGCAGATTATAAGCTTTATTTGAATAATCATAGTACATAAAATCACCCTTTCTAGTATGTGAAAAAATAATATATTAATACTATTATATCTTAAATTTAATAGTTTTGAAAGTAAAAACATAAAATTTAATTGAGGTGTGATGTAGTGATACAATTGATGTGAAACAATTTGTATATAAAAATAGTGATTCAAGGAGTATAATTGAGTTGAAAACAA
>CALVSP010000101.1 GCA_944359065.1 uncultured Bacilli bacterium | reverse complement strand
ACACATTCAACGTGATAAGTATTACTAAACATATCAAAAGGTGTAATTTCTAAAATATCATAATATTCTTTTAAAATATTTAAATCTCTTGCTAAAGTAACTGGATTACAAGAAACATAAATAATTTTATTAGGCTTTATCTTAATTATATTATTAATACTATTACTATTCAAACCTGCCCTAGGTGGATCAACAATTACGATATCCGCTTTAAAATTATTTTTAGATAAAATAATTCCTACATCGCCGCTAATAAAATCTATATTTTTAATATTATTTAATTTTTTATTAATTTGAGCATCTTTAATTGCTTCTTTATTTAACTCAATACCTAAAACATTATTAGCCTTTTTAGAAACATAAATGCCAATTGTACCAGTTCCACAATATAAATCTAAAACATTTCCACCATCAATATAATTTAAAACTTTGTTATAAATATTAATCATTCCAATATTATTAACTTGAAAAAATGAAGTTGGCGAAATGATAAAATTTAATCCATTAATATTTTCTTTAATATAACCATTTCCTTTAATAACTTTATTATTTACAATTATTGTATCAACATCAAGATTAATTTTACTAATTATATTTCCATAAAAAACGACCATACTTTCTAAATTAGTTACTCTTATGACTATTTTATTTATTTTACTAACATCTAATTTTTTCAATTCAACGATTATTTTATTTATTTTATCATCAACTAATAAACATTTATCAATAGCAATAATATCATTAGTTCTCTTTTTAAAATATCCAATATCTTTGTTAACTTGCAAAGTTATTTTATTACGATAATTAAATTGCTTACTACCTACAATATTATTAACACATTCTAAATCACTAAATTTTTTAATTACTTCTTTAACTTTATTTTCTTTATATTTAAGTTGTTCTTCATAAGATAAATGCAACAAATCACACCCACCACATTTGTCATAATATGGACATTGACTTTCCACTCGTAATGGACTTGTTTTTAAATATTTACTAACTATTCCTTCCATATAATTCTTTTTTTCTTTAGTTACAATTATTTCAACTTCTTCATCTATTAAACTGTTTTCGACAAAAATAGGCATATTATTTACTTTAGCTATACCTCTTCCAAAATGATCTAAATTTTCAATTTTAACTACTAATTTTTTCATAATAATATTATACCACAAAAAATAGAATGCTTTTCATTCTATTTTCTACTAAATAATTTTTTAATAAAATCGATTATTGCTTTAAACGCAGAAACAAAAATGTTTTTTTTAACGATTTCAGTATTTTGATTACTATTAGAAATATCTATAGTATTATTAGGTGTATCTACATTATCACTAGAATTATCTACAGATTCTTTTGTATAATTAACATTAATAACTTCATCCTTCGTTATTACACCAGAAACAATATCTTTATCGGCAATATAACCTTCTATTTTTGGACTAGTAAAACTATAACTTGTATTTAATAATAATTCTTTATTAATAGCTGGTGCAATAGTTTCATCGTTATATAGATAATTTATTGTAAGTTTTTTATATTCAATATTTTCCGCTACTTTTGTATAACCATTTAAACCTTTAGTTTTCATAATATTAGGATAGTCTTTATAACTATAATTCATATCAACATTACCACTAATACCATTAACTTTACCCGAACTAGAATATTGCCACAAGCCATATTTCTCACTAAAATTAACGGTTTTACTCCACTGTGCTATCCATTTATCATAACTATTTAAATCTTTTAAAATTAATTTATCTTTAAACCAAGAAGTAGAAGCATAAATAGAAACATAATAATTATTTTTTTCTAATGAATCACAAAAAGTTTTAACAATTGACGTTAATTTTGACTTGCCTATTGTTGCTTGACTTGTATTAAAATAATTACTATTATTAATATCATGATTATCTTCAGTGTCAAATGCAATTGGATATTCGAATTTCTTACCTTTTAATAAAGAAATCACAAAATTTGCTTCTGATTTTGCTTCTTCAACACTAGTTGCACAAGAATAATAATAAGCACCAACTGGTAAACCAATTTCTTTACATAATTTATAATTATTTTCAAAATATCTGTCAACATATTTCAATTTACTTTTATTATAAGTTGTATATCCACATCTAATTATAACAAAGTTTATACCACCATCTTTTATTTTTTTAAAATCAGATAAACTCAATTTCCCTTGCCATTCAGATATATCTATTCCTTTCAATTCCATATTAATTCTCCTCTCAAGATAAAATATGAAGAAAAATCAATATTGAAAAGTTTAAATAACTAAAAAAAGATACAAAAGTATCTTTAAAGCAAAAAAAATTGGCAACTTGCTATTTTCGCTTACACTATCTTCGCCGTTAAAGAGCTTAACTTCTGTGTTCGAGATGGGAACAGGTGTATCCTCTTTGCTATCGTTACCAATCAAATATAGAGAAATAATTCTCTGAAAACATGGTAATTGTTTTTATCACATTTAGAAATAATAAATGATTAAATCCTCGTTCTATTAGTATTAGTCAGCTCAATGTGTTGCCACACTTCCACCTCTAACCTATCAACCTCA
>CALVSP010000100.1 GCA_944359065.1 uncultured Bacilli bacterium | reverse complement strand
GTACCACTAATAATATTAAGCATTGGTTTAATATTACAAATTATCCCAACAAAACAAACCCTTCTTTTAATGGGTGGTACTTATTTAGGCAAAAAAGCAGTTAACGCAGTTGTAACAGACGAAAAAATCAAAAAAGTTGATACAATAATTAATCTACAATTAGATAAGTATATAAAAGAATTGCAAGGAAAAGAGGTTAAGTAATGATAAAAATAAACAATAAAGAAATAGAAATAAATTTATTTCCAAACAATGAGTTATTATTAAAAACTGATTATCTAAACACTTTAGAAGAACCATTTAACATAAATTTTTCATTTTATAATAATCAAGATATTTTAGAGTTATTATTTGTATTAGCTCATTTAGATGATATTCATCAAACAAATTATAATTTATACATACATTATATGCCATATAGTAGAATGGATAGAAACGAAAATGATAATTGCTTTTCATTAAAACATATTTGTAATTTATTGAATACTTTTTTACCAATTCAAAGCAAAGTTTATGTTATAGAACCTCATTCAGATGTTACATTAAACTTACTCAATGCAAAAAGAGTTAATGTTATATCTCCTTTAATGAATAAAATTTTAGAATTAAATCAAGATATAGATGTTATTTGTTATCCCGATAAAGGTGCTAAAGCAAGATTTTGCGATAATACTATTAATTTACCAGTAATATATTGCGAAAAAATAAGAGATTTTAATACTGGAGAAATTAAAGGACTTGAAATACAAGGAAATATTGATTTAAAGGATAAAAATATCTTAATCTTAGATGATTTATGTTCTAAGGGTGGAACATTTTATCATACAGCTAATAAATTAAAAGAAAATGGAGCTAAAAATATTTATTTAGGTTTATGCCATATTGAATATACTATCGAAAAAGGTGAACTATTAAAAGAAAATAGCCCAATAAAACATATTTATGGTTTAAATACAATGCTTAATAAATTTAGTTTTAATGACAAAATAACAATTTTTGATACAGAACATTTTTTAAATACAAATAAATTTGAGGAGGTAAAATATGAATAAAGAAAATATTGATAAAAACTAATATTTTTATTATAATAAAATTAGATAAAGACCAAAAAAAGTTTAATATTTAAAAAACGATTTATTTCGTTTATCCTCGCATATGAATTGGTCTTTATCTGCGAGGTTTTAGAATGAGAAATATTAATGAATTACAAAAAAATATATATGCAAATTATTAATAGGGCAATATTAGAAAATAGAAAAAAACAAGGAAATATTTATTATGAAAATCATCATGTAATACCAAAATGTATTGGGGGGCTAAATAATAATGAAAATTTAGCACTTTTAACAGCAAGAGAACATTTTATTGCACATTGGCTTTTAACAAAAATATATCCAAATAATAATAAAATAATTTTTGCTTTTAATTGTTTTAGTTATAAATTAAATGGTGCAAAAAATAATTTGGGACAATTAGATAATTATAGTACGTCAAAAAATTATGAATATGCTCGACAAAAAGTAGTTAATTTATTAAAAGGTAAACCTTGTAGTGTACAATTAAGAAATTCACTTATTAATACAGTATATATAAATAATGGAATAGAAAATAAAAGAATTCCAAAAAATAATTTAGAGGAATATTTAAGTAAAGGGTGGAAAACAGGACGTAAAAAATTCAAAAGAAAATCGCCGAGTATTGAAACTCGTAAAAAAATAAGCAAATCTAATATGGGAAAAACGTTTAGTGCCAATACAATAAAAAAATGGCTTGACTTTGCAAAAGAAAATCCACATTGTTGGATTTCAAAAAATAATATTTCAAAGCAAATATTTTTAAAAGATTTAGAAAGTTACTTAAAAGATGGCTGGGTAAGGGGTAGATATTCTTTGCGTACAAAACCAATAGGAAAAGCATATGTAGAATATAAAGATGTTTGCATAGAAATAGATTTATTTGATAAAGAATTATATTTATCTTATGGATGGAAAGAAACAGATTATACATATTTTAAAAATTATAACGCAAATTCAAATATTGTTTTTGGTATTGGTAGCTATACATATAATATGAATAGCCGTGATACTTTTGGTTTTGCATTAAAATCTACATATGCAATAAAAGACGGTAAAGAAATATTTTTATTTAAAAATCCTATTACTGACGATGGAGAAAAGAAATCACAAAAAGGACAAGTGCAAGTATTTAAAGGCGAAAACGGGAAATTAACATATATTGACGGTCTAAACAGTAAAACTCCTAGATATGAAAATTGGTTATTACCACTTTTTGAAAATGGGGAATTATTAAGAGAAACATCATTAAATGAAATTAGGAACAGGGTCAAAAGGTACAAAATAATTGAAACATGACGGAGAATTATTACGGAAAATAGCAAATAATCAGTATAATACAGAGCTTACAATCAAACACAATAAAAGAATGGAAAGAACATTGAAAACAATAATAAAAATGATTAATAGCGGTTATCCTGATGACTATAAACTAAAAAGAATTGAAGAAGAAATTGAAAAGGTAAGGGATTATATATGAATAAAGAAGAATTACAAAACTGCGGCGAAGGGAAG
>CALVSP010000099.1 GCA_944359065.1 uncultured Bacilli bacterium | reverse complement strand
AATTGATTATATAGTATATGCAATATTTAAAGGGAGGATTGATAATATGTATATTACTAATACAACAGAAGATGTAAGAAAATTAGTTGAGGAATTAGAAGGAAAAAATGATATCTGTAAATTAAAATTTCTTATTTATATTTTTAATTTATTAAACAATAATCAGATTAATGATAGGAATGAGCCTAATCCAGATTTACTGGAAGATGATAATTTAAAAATATTTAATTTAGAGGCGATTGGGTTTTCACCCAATGCTTGTACGATTTTATTACAATATTTTGCTATGATTTATAATGGTATGTCTAATAGTAAAGATGCTTATGAAGATAATGGAACTATTATGGGTATTATGTATAGCAATGAAGATAAAAATATTGCATCACAATTTGAAAAATTGAATTATAATGAGAAACTAGATGTGTTTAGTGAAATTATTATTAGATATGATAATGAAACTTACTTTGATGAAAAAATTTTAGTTTTGTCATTTGGTACAAAGTTAGATGGATTTAATATTGCTAAAATGATTAAAAAATTTAAAAGTTAATTTTAATTCATAGAATGTTATTTGAAAACTTAATATTTTAGATAGTGTTTTATGATTAATTCTATCTTCATTAACAAATATTGAGTTTTTAAATTATTACTGGAACTCAATATTTGAGTTCTTTTTTTCATTTATTCAAATATGTTTAAATGAGGAGGGAACACTTTGAAGAACGATATTTCCGTTGATATAGCTAAAAAAGAATTACAAAAAGCAATTATCAATGAGCTTTGTAAAAAAGGTGTAATAGATTTTTGTCAATGTAATAGTATCGTTAAAAAGTTAGATGAAGATATCATGAAATTTGAAAATAAGTTGGAAAAAAAAGAAGATAATGGGAATATGGTAGTTAAAATTCCACTATAAATATAAGGAGGAAAAACGATGTTACTGAATTTGTATTCAATAAGAAATATTTTAGCACAGGGGAAAAAGCTTATTGACCTACCACTTCGTGTTACATTTTATGCTCGTGTATCAACAGATCGTGATGAACAGTTAAATTCATTAGAAAATCAAGTTATGTATTTTGAAAATTATATTAAATCACAAACAAATTGGATATTTGTGAATGGTTATGTTGATGAGGGAATAAGTGGTACAAGTGTCAATAAAAGAGATAATTTTTTAAAAATGATAAATGATGCTAAAAAAGGTATGTTTAATTTAATATTAACAAAAGAAATTTCGAGATTTTCTAGAAATACAGTTGATAGTATTCAGTACACTCAAGAATTGTTATCTTATGGTGTGGGTGTATATTTTTTAAATGATAATATAAATACTTTTGATTCGGATTCAGAGCTTCGTTTAACTATCATGTCCAGCATAGCTCAAGATGAGATTAGAAAATTATCAGAGAGAGTTAGATTTGGTTATAAAAGAAGTATAGAAAAGGGTATTGTTCCTGGAAATGACAATTTTTATGGTTATAAAAAAAATAAAGGTAAATTAGTGATTGTAGAAGAAGAGGCAAAACTTATTAGATTAATTTTTAATGAGTATTCAAAAGGAGAAATGGGGACTCAAAGATTGGGTCATTACCTATATAGTGAATATAATATTGTTAGCAAGACTGGGAAACCACTTGCTGGAACTGTAATTGGTAGAATAATTAGAAATCCAAAATATAAAGGTTATTTTTGTGCTCATAAAGAAACTACAGTTGATTATCATTCAAGAAAAAGAATTAGATTTAAACCTGATGAGTGGATAGTGTATAAAGATAATAAAACGTGTCCACCAATAGTTTCGGAGGAACTTTGGGATAAATGTAATAAAATATTAAATAAAAATTCAAAAAATTATCAAACTAAAACTAGAACTAATATGAAATATGCTTTGTCAGGCAAAATAAAATGTTATCATGATGGTGCAACATTTATAAAGGGAGCTTACAAAAATAAACGAACAGGTGTTGAAAGTAAATATTGGGGGTGTTCTAATTATAGAAAATATGGTAAAGAAAAACTTAATGGTTGCAAAACACCAATAATTCATTACGAAGAACTATTAGATATATTTAAAAAGGTAGCGGAAAATATTTTAAACAGTGAAAATGATATGATGAAAGAAATATATAGTTTAGTTCGTGAAACTGAAAATAAATCAGATTATTCAAGAGAATTAAATGAATTGGATAAAAAAATTAATGAAATTAAAAATGCTAGATCAGAATTAATAAATATGAGAGCAAGAAAAGAAATTGAAGGTGATGAGTATAATGAAATGAGAGAAAAATACAATAATGATTTGGTTATTTTGGAAAAACAGAAACAAAATTATTTATCAAAAAATACAGAAATTGACTATAAGTCAAATATTAATTCTTTCTTTAAAAAAGTACACGATATAATATTTGAAGATGATGAGAGTGTATTTAGAATTTTCGGTTCTATAATAGATACCATATTAGTTGAAAGACTCGAATCGGAAGACGATGATAATCATAAAGTAATGTTACATTTTAAATTAAATATAGTAGGCTACGATAACAGTAGCTTAAATTTAAACGACTTTTTACTGCTTTTTAGTAACAGCGAGGGATGCTGT
>CALVSP010000098.1 GCA_944359065.1 uncultured Bacilli bacterium | reverse complement strand
ACTAACCTAGCAGTTTTACCAGTATGTGAAGAGTGAAAATAAGAATTAAGTCTATTTCTTAAATCTTTAGCTTTACCAACATAAATAATAACGCCATCTTTATTCTTCATTAAATAGCACCCAGGTTTATGTGGAACTAACTTTAATTTATCTATTACCATAACTCCTCACCTCTCAAATAATTATAATGAAATATCAACATTTAATCAAGATTAAGCGTAAATTTGACAAAAATAATAATTATAGTATAATACACTCCTGTAAAAAGGAGAGATTATAATGGTAAACTTAACAAGAAAAGAATTTTTATTAATGTGTGGAGCCGGTCTTACTGGTGTAATTGGTACAGCACTAATTATAAATCCTAAAACAGATAAAAGAACTGAATATATAACTAATTTACAAGTTAATCCAAATGAATTTTTATTATTGCAAAATCAAGACAAATTTTATGTTGCTTTAGGTGGCATAGGTCTACTTCAAGGTGAAGAAGATAAATTTATAGGCGAATTAATATCTAAGAATATTATTGACTATGATGCTTGTGATATTCATGGCCTACCAAATGCCCAAGAAACTGATACTACTTCATTTAATGATTTAACCATAAGTACAGATGACGGTCTAAATTATACATTATCTTCTGAAAATGAAGACTTAATTAAAAGTACAACAAAACATTCATCAGACATATTAGCTCACAACTATGAATTATTTGGACAAATAAGTAAAACAAGATAACTAAATCTTGTTTTTTTAATAAATCCTATATAATAATATCTAAGAAAAGAGGAACATTATGGAAAATATTTCTAGAAGACACTGTTTAAAATTAATTGGTTCATTAAGTGGGATTATTTTATTAAATAACCTCACTGGTTGTAAAAAAGAAGAAGATAATATTGAAGATACCATAGATTATGACGAAAATGGAATTAAAAACGAATGTTGGGAGGCTACCGGTAATAGCAAACAATTTGACGTTGGTGAACACTTCATATATACAATCATTTCTATCCGTTAAAAAAATAATGGACAGATCATTATTCCAGATGGTTATGAATATGTAAGTAGCGAAACTATCACAACCAGAGCAGGATATGGTTCCGCAACCTATAGCATTAAATATAATTTTATAAACACCGTTCCAGTAACCGCAAAAGAATATGAAAATTCTGAAACTAAAGAAACTGCTTATCCTTATTCTGGAACACCAATCACCTTAGAAGAGGAAAATTCAAAGCAAAAAACATTAAGTTAATTAAAAAAGCCAAGCCCAAAAGCTTGGTTTTTAAATCACTAATTTAACCTATTTTTAAATTGATACCTGTTATTTTATTTACCACATCAATATTTATTTCACTACCATACTCTAAATCATTATCTGCATAAACCAAACAATAACTATTGCCACTTTCTGTATCATCATAAACACATTTACCATTTTCCGTGGCAAATTCATAATTGTCGATATTACCATTCACTGTATAACTATTTCTTTTTAAAACCTCATATAGTGTTCTAAAAGTTATATTCACTAAATCATGGGCAATTAAATCATTATAATATACATAATTTCCATTGGCATCTTCATAAGCCAATTTATATTCATAATCATTTAAATATGAACTATAATTTTGAACATCTTTTAAATTGTCTTCAAGTCTATAGTCTAAGACTGTAACTACATAATCTGTAAAAATATTTTTATAATCATCAGTAGAAAAACTTAAATCCTTCTTATCAACACGAATAAAATGATTATAAACAAATTCATTATCACAAAAACTCTTAAGTTTTGAATTATCAAATACAAAATTAAATACCACATCCACTTTATAATCTGATTGTTTTATATAATCCAAAAATTGTTCACTTTCCTCAAAAATCTTTGAAAGCTCCTCACCATTATTATAATTAGACGTTATTTTATTATCTACAATATTAAAATTTGTTAACTTACCATATTTTTGGAATAAATATTTAACCACCTGAATATCATAATCAGTTGTTAAAGTACTTGAATAAAACTCTTCATCATAACCATATTCATTAGTTACATGAAAAGTTATATCACTACCATCGTTTAATTCTACATCCCACACCTCATCAGGATCTCGATATTTAGTTTTACTTTCTTTGTAACTATCAGAAACCGTATAATTACTAACTCCATATTCTTTTAAAAAATCCTCTACCATTTTTTTATTAGACTTCTTAGCCAAACATCCTGTACTTAAAATACAAAATAAAATTATTACCCCTACTAAGATAAACTTTAAAAAACTTTTATTCATAAGCATAACCTCTTTAATATAATAATAACAAAAATCATTAAAGTATACAAGAAAATTTATTACTGAATTTCAAAATTAATAATAATTTACCACTAAAACTTGTGTTTTAGGTATATTTTATTTATAATCAAGTTGGTGATAACTATGAAGTCTATTCAAACAGAAATAACTAATGAAATAATTATTAATAAATCTAGATTTATTACCATCTTAACTAATATAAATGATGTAAATAAAGTCAAAGAAAAATTAGAAGAAATCAAAAAAAAATATAAAGATGCGACTCACTACTGTTATGCCTATATTATA
>CALVSP010000097.1 GCA_944359065.1 uncultured Bacilli bacterium | reverse complement strand
TTGGGAATACTCTACCAGTTTCATAAGAAGATATAGTTTCTTGGGTAATATTCAAATCCATAGCAACTTTAGTTTGTTTTAATCCAAGTTTCTTTCTAATTGTTTGTAAGCTATTTTGATTATTATGTTTCATAAATACCACCTATATATAATTTTAAAATTATTAAGTTTGAGTGATAGCAACATTAACTAATATTAGTATGTTTGAAAACACATATTTTGTGTTATAATGTAGTTATATGAAATAACTATAAGGAGCATAAAATATGAGTAGTAATATTTTAGATATGGGGTTAATTGTTGATAGATTAAAAAATAGAAGAAAAATATTTGTTTCAGAAGCTGATTTTCAATTAGAATTAGCTTGGACTATTAAAGAGAATTATCCTAATGCTAAAATAAGATTAGAATATTGCCCTAGTTTTGATTTAAATATGCATATTGATATATTAGTTATTATGAATAATAAATGGTATCCTATTGAATTAAAATATAAAACAAAAGGTTGTAAGAAAATAATTGATAATGAAATATTTAATTTAAAAAATCATAATGCGAAAGATGTTAATAGTTATTTATATTTAAAAGATATAATGAGAATTGAAAAAATAAGAGATAATGTTAAGGAGTTTGATAAGGGTTATACAATGTTTATTACAAATGATATTAGTTATACAAAAAAGCCTATAAAAGATAATTGTGTATATAAGCAATTTTCATTAGAAGATAAAATAGTTAAAAGTGGCACAATGTTTTGGGAAAAGACAGCGAGTAAAGGAACAATGAAAAATTGTGAAAAACCTATTATATTAAAAGGTAAATATAATATGAATTGGCAATGTTATAGTAAATTAGATAATGAGAGTACAGGCTTATTTATGTATGTTATCAATGAAATAAAAAAATAATTAGTTTAATAAATGAAATATAAAGGGTGTTTTATATGATGATAATAAAATAATGTTGGTTTTATATTAAAAGAGAAATATAAGCGAAATAATCGGCGAAATAAAGAGGAATAAGTTTTGAAAAAAGAAAGAGGTGTTAAATATGCAAGATTTATTTTATTTATTATTAGGGGTTGCAGTTGTAGTATTGCCTATTTATTTTATAGTTAAGGCTATTAAGAATAAGGGTAAAAAAGAAAAATATGTAAAGGAAGAGAGCAATATTAAGGAGCCAAAAGTTGATAAGCCAAAAGAAAAAAGTGTTGGTAGAATATTTGCTATTATATTTGGTGGTGCAGTTGGTTTAATAGTTTTAGTAGTAGCAATTGCAATGATAGCGACAGGTGGAAAAGTTGATCCAATAGATAATAGTTCAAAAATGTTAAAAGTAATTAAAAGTAGTTTAAATGTTAATAATGAAGAAGCAACCGAAATGGAAAATATTTTTAAAAGCATTGGTATTGATGAAATTGATAGTATAGAAGCAGATGAAGCATTAGATGAATATGAGGGTGCAGGGTCTAAAGGTTATAGAGTTAAAGCTAGTTTTAGTCAAAATAATAATATAATTTTATATGTTAGTAGCGATAATAAAATTATATGTATAAGATGGGCTGATAAAGATTTTTATAGGGATGGCAATGTATTGTTGAATTTTAATGATTATTTAATTAGTTGGGATGAAAAAAATGAGTATAATATTGATGCCCAAGAAAGAATTAAGTCATTATTAAAATCCCCGAGTACAGCAAAGTTTCCTAGCATAAATGATTGGAAATTTGGCAAAGATAATGGAATCGTTATAGTACAAGCATATGTTGATAGCGAAAATAGTTTTGGTGCTAAATTAAGAAGTGAATTCCAAATAAAATATGATAGTAATAAAAATGTTGTGTCATTGATTATTGATGGTGTTGAGTATATAAAGTAAAAATAGGCATTTATAGTAATTTTAAGGTAATTTAATGTGGTTTAGTATAAATTATATTGAGTTATCTTTTTTATTTAAATAAAGGCGAAATAAGTAAGTATTTAATATATAATATAATTAGGTGGTAATGATGAGTGATTTTAATAGATTAAAAAATGGAATAATAGGTTTTATTATAGGGGATGCTATGGGCGTTCCATTAGAATTTACAAAAAGAAGAGAAGAAAAAGTAATTGATATGTTAGAATATGGTAGTCATAATATGCCAAAAGGCAGTTGGTCAGATGATAGTAGTATGGTTATAGCAACTATACAATCTATTATAGATAATAAAGGGAACATAAACTATAAAGATATTATGAACAATTTTATATTATGGATTGAAAAAGGGAAGTTTACATCTAATAATAAAACATTTGGTGTTGGTGGAACAACATTTAAAGCATTAAGAAATTATTATTATAGAGAAGAATTTATAATGTATAAAGACCCTTTAATGTGTGGTATAGATGATATAAAAGATAATGGAAATGGAAGTCTAATGAGAATATTACCTATTGCTTACTATTGTTATTATAAAAAATTAAATGATGATGAAATATATAATTTAGTAAAAGATATATCATCACTTACGCATAGTCATGAAATAAGTATATTAGGTTGTTTTATATATGTGTTGTTAGTTATAGAGTTATTAAGTGGCGAAGAAAAAGAAAATGCTTATAGTAATATAA
>CALVSP010000096.1 GCA_944359065.1 uncultured Bacilli bacterium | reverse complement strand
ATATAAAAAATATATCATCCACGTGCTATTTGTTTTGCAAATAGTTTTAATAGATGTTACTACTCAAAAATGCACTTAACAATTTTTTTCATTTTTTCTGTAAAGATAAGTAATATATCTTTTATATTTTGTTTTTCCATTTCTAACTCCTTTATATAATAATTTTAGCACGCATTTTGTTTACTAACTTTGGTTTTCACTCATTAAATTTTGCTCATATTTTTTACAGATAATTAGTGATTTTAACGAGTGCCGAAATTGGTGCCCAAAGAGTGCCCAAAATAGTGCCATAATATGTAAATCTGTGATACTTTGTGATAATTACTTTATTACAGAAAAAAACTTGAGAATGCTTATTTTCTCAAGTTTTTATATAGTCAAAAATGGCGTCCCCGGAGAGATTCGAACTCGCGACCCACGCCTTAGAAGTCAACTGCGTTTTCAAAAAACCTATCAACTATTATTAACACCCATAAAACACAAACAGTCAATAAACATAGGAAAAACAATGCTTTTCGTTTATTTGTATTAACAAATTAATTATAATTTAATTTTAAATTACTATCAACTATTTTTAATCATTTTAACTCATTTTAACAAAAGTGGGTACTAAAATGGGTACTAAAAAACAAAAAAAGTGGGAACTAACTAAAAAGTTGATCAACTTTAGTTAATTCCCTTTATTTTAAAGCTCTAAACCGTCCCACATTCCAATAATTTTATCGCCAATTTCTCTATTTGAGTGGGTATAATTATCGGTTGTTTTTTCATCTGTATGTCCCATTAAATTCATGATTTCATTTATAGTAATTTCTGGATTAGTTCTCATATAAGTACAAAAGCTATGACGTAACCCATAAAGAGTTACATTTTTATTTGGTAGTAAGCCTTTATGCTTATTTCTAAATTTTGTCCAATTATGACTCAAAGTGTCTGGGTGCATTAAACCTCCAGTTTTTCCTAAAAATAAATTTGGGACAATTTCTAAATCTTTACCGTTTTTATTTCTTAATAATTGTATTTCTTTTTCACGATATTTGATACACTCACGTATTGCTTCAACGCATATAGGTGGTATTGGGATACCACGTTTTCCTTTTTCAGTTTTAGGTATATCCCTTTCAACAACCTTTTTAAGCTCTTTGTCAAAAACAACAGAGTGTCTAGCAAATACAAGTCCACCGATATATTTCTCGCCATCTTTATTAACAAACTCAACGTCTAATTCTATATCTTTATCATGCTTTCTTGTTTTTTCAATATGAAGTCCATTTAACTCGCATCTTCTTAAACCAGTACAACAGTCAATAATAAACATACCACCATATTTTTTATTGTAGTCTAATAATAACTTAATTGTAGTAAATAATTCTTCTTTATTATAAGTTTCTTTTTCTTTACGAGGTTTTGCTGATGGACATTTTACTTTATGAATAGGATTATATTCGATATAATCCCATATAACAGCTCTGTTTAATAAATTTCTTAAAACTCGGTATGCACCATTTAAAGAAGATGAGGATAATTTTTCTATTTCCCCATCTGAATTAGGTGTTTGTTTATCACGATTTTTTAATTCAACAAATAGCTTATCAATAACATAAGCATTTATTTTTTCTAATGGGTAACCACCTAGTTCTGGCAATATATAATTATTTAATCTAGTTTTATAACCATTTATAGTTGTAGGGCTTAAACCTGTATCTCTACAAAATTGTAACCACTCTTTACTAAATTCAAATAATGTTATTTTTCCCTTATCCTTTTCTTTTGCCTTTTGATTTTCTAACTCTGCAAAACCTTTTCTTTTAACAGCTCTTGCATCTCCAATTTTGCCCCTTACATATTCAGAAAAGATTTGTTGATTTTTCCCACTACCTTTTTTTATTAATATTCTATAATAGTTTGGAGCTAATTTAATTATATTAGGCTCTACTGTATATGGATATTTCTTTGTTTCACTCATAATTCTTTCTTATAGCCTATATTTATCTTTATTTTTCTTGGTATAAGTAGAAGTATGTTCGTTAATCCATTGATCAACTAATTTCTTTTCAAAATACATTTTGTGTCCCTCACGATAGTATGGTAATTTTTGTTCCTTAATAGCTTTGTTTAAAGTGAATCTGCTAAACATTGGATAATGTTCTAATAATTCATCAGTAGTATAAACCGTAGAAGTATTTTTAGCTTTATCATTATTAGCCATTAAAGATATAAATTCGCCGACAGTAATATTTTTTAAATAATCAATAACTTCATCATTAGGCATATAAGTAATTCCTCCTTTCATTTTTTATAAATAATAACGATACTTTTCAGCATCAAAAAAAGTAATAATCGTTTTATTACTTGCACTTATAGTCTTAATTTCTATATTAATCAGAGGTAGTAGTTGTTCGAGTATTTTATTTTCTTCATACATATTAATTTTTCTATCTAAAACTATTTTATTGTTATTTGCTTTTACTTTTAATATATCTTCAATATTGGATATAACAAAAGATAAATTAGATATATTATTTTCAATAGGTATAATATCACTATCATCAGAACTATCCTCGTCATTATTTTGATTTTCATAGTTCGCTCTCATTTGTTCAACAGTATAATAATTTTGAGTATTTTTCTTAATCATTTTTATTTGTCTAGTAATTGGATTAAA
>CALVSP010000095.1 GCA_944359065.1 uncultured Bacilli bacterium | reverse complement strand
TAACAAAAAAATTAACTCAATTATTGAATTAATTTTTATTGAAATTTTTGTTTCACATCATTGACAATTATACAAAATTTTATGTAATATTATGACATATATTTGTTTGTATTTCTTACATCGTTCATATTATTAGAATAAATAACATTTAAACTATCCATATCCATTAATACTATACTAGTGGCACTACTAGAATATGCCTTTACACTAATTGGAATTAAAAATATTAAAAACAACAACTTCTTCATACACTTCACCTATAAAATAGTATGAAAAAAAGTCTAAATATAGACTTAAATTTCTTTTTTCCACAATCCGTGTTTATTGCAATATGCATATATGATAGAACCTTTTTCATAATCGAATATTACTTTTGGTTCATCATTTGGTTTTAATAAATATTTGACAATTTTATTACCTTTTACCATTGCAATCCACTCAATATAATGATTTTCTTCCATTGGATGAACCACTTCACCAATTGTAACATATACTTTATTATCCTTTATTTCACAAAAAGGAACGTGTTTTTCTAAACTCGCATCAACACTATTTTCATTTATTAGTTCACCATTTTCAAATAATGATTCTAAAACACCTGTACTTTTATAAAATTTCATAATTATTTCCTCATTTCTTTCTTATATTTTTTTAATTCTCTTTTAGTTTGTTTTAATTCTTTTTTTGTATTTTTTAGTTCAAATTTTGTTTTAATAAATTCGATATTTATATTACCAATAACTGCTTTTACTTTAGGGAATGAATCTATTAAACGTTTTGTCCAAATTGATTTAGAAATTAAAACCTCTTTTACTTTTTTAGTTATTTCTTCAGTATTATCTTTTTTCAAAAATTTAACTGCTGTATCTTTAAAACTATTTATAATTTTCAAAGAAATTGAAAAATCAATTACAAAAATAATAAAAATTATAATAGCAAATATTCTTAAAACAATATCATTTGTCAAAGTAAATAATGAAAAAATAAGAGGATTAACAACATATATAGCAACGCATCCTAATATCCCAAAGGGAATTAATGTTTCTAAACAAATTCGGCCATTTATATTAAATTTTTTATCGGAATAATCCCACCATCTTGCTTTAAATAATTTTTCCATCAAATAACTAGTAAAATATTCCAACAATGCAAACAAAATAATTGACATTCCAAAAGTTACAAATATGCTATCTTGATATTTGGTTAAAAAAAATGTAACTATTAATCCCCCAACACCATATATCGGACAATATGGTCCAATTAAAAAACCTCTGTTAACTAGTTTTTTTTGCTCAAAATAGTTATAAATCATTTCAACTATCCAACCTAAAAAAGCATATATAATAAACAATAAAAATAATTCAGTCAAATTCATAAAATTACCTCGCTCGTTAATTATATCACATTAAAAAAAAATAAACAACTTTAGCACTCTTTATTGACAAGTGCTAAAATAAATGATATACTTTTACTGTTGATTAAAAATAATCAACAATAAAAAGGAGGGATAAATATGAATCCATACCAAGAAAATCTTGAAAATGTTTTAGAAAAATATGGACGAGATATTACTGATGCTGTAAAAAATAACAAAGTCGATCCTGTTATTGGTCGTGATGATGAAATAAGAAGTATAACTAGGATTTTGTCTAGAAAAACAAAAAACAACCCTGTTTTAATCGGTGAGCCTGGAGTTGGTAAAACTGCTATAGTAGAAGGATTAGCGACTCGTATCGTTAAAGGTGATGTTCCTAATAGTTTAAAAAATAAAACAATTTGGGAATTAGATATGGGAGCTTTAATAGCGGGCGCTAAATATCGTGGTGAATTTGAAGAAAGATTAAAAGCCGTATTAAAAGAAGTAAAAGATTCTAATGGCGATATTATTATGTTTATCGATGAAATTCATATGATTGTTGGTGCTGGTGCTCTAGAAGGAGCAATGGATGCTGGTAATATGTTAAAACCAATGCTAGCTCGTGGTGAAATTCATTGTATCGGTGCTACTACATTAAATGAATATCGTAAATATATTGAAAAAGATGGGGCCTTGGAAAGAAGATTTCAAAAAATTTTAGTTGCTCCTCCTACTGTATTAGATACCATTACTATTCTAAGAGGATTAAAACCAAAATTAGAAGTCTACCACGGCGTTAATATAAAAGATAAAGCATTAATTGCAGCTGCTACTTTATCCGATAGATATATAACCGATAGATTCTTACCAGATAAAGCAATTGACTTAATTGATGAAGCTTGTGCTACTATAAAGGTGCAAATGGAATCAGTTCCAACGGAATTAGATACTTTAACAAGACATATAATGCAATTACAAATTGAAAAAGAAGCTTTAAAAAAAGAAAAAGATGATATATCAAAACATCGTAAAGAAGAAATTGATAATGAAATTAATACCTTAAAAGAAAAAGAAGCTAATTTAAGAAAAAATTGGGAAGAAGAAAAAGAAATTAATAACTTAATCAGTAAGAAAAAAGAAGAGATTGATACTACTAAACATAAATTAGAAAAAGCAGAAAATGAATATGATTTGGAAACTGCAGCTAAATTAAGACACGGTGTTTTACCACAATTAGAAAAAGAATTAAATGAATTAAATGGTAAAAACAAATCGGATATTTTAAGTGATACCGTTGATGATAATGATATTGCTAAAATAATATCTAAATGGACTAATATTCCTATTAATAA
>CALVSP010000094.1 GCA_944359065.1 uncultured Bacilli bacterium | reverse complement strand
CCTAACAAAAAAATTAACTCAATTATTGAATTAATTTTTATTGAAATTTTTGTTTCACATCATTGACAATTATACAATCTTTGATTGTTTTTGCTTTTCCTTAAAAAAAATAATTTTGATAATCGTTATTAAATTTTTTAATATTATATTATTTTTGTATTCATTTATTAATATAATTGAGTTTTATAATATATATGTGGTAATTTACGAGTTTGAAACTTAACAGATTATTTTTTTCAAATATAAAAAATGGAATATTTTTTTATTAAATTAATATTCTTAATTAGGTGAAAGATATGGACAAACTAAAAATAAAAATAGATAAAAAAATATTTGTATTTTTATTAGTATTAACAATTATTGGAATTTCTGTAGGAGCAGTATTAGTTACTGTTTTAAATAATTCAGATAAAACTTTAACAATTGAATATATAAATGAATTTGTGAATAATATTGAAAATAATAAATTAGATTATTTATTTGCTTTAAAAAATAATTTATTTTCTAATTTAACTTATGTTGTTTTAATATGGCTATTAGGTATATCAGTAATTGGATTACCGATTATGTTAATAATGTTTTTTAGCAAATCATTTATTTTAGGATTTAGCATTGGTGCTGTTTTAGAATCTTTTAAAGCTAAAGGTATTTTATTTAGTTTGGTTTATGTTTTTCCAGGACAAGTTATTAATTTATTGTTTTTGTTATTTTTAATGATGTATGCGATGAGTTTTTCATTTAAATTAATATATGTGATATTAAAAAAACAAAGTTTAGACTTTAGAATTGTGATGAATAAATATTTTAAAATATTTTTATTAGTGTTAATAGTTACTTTATTAATGACTTTATATGATACATTTTTAATGCCTAAATTAATAAAATTGATTATTCCTTTTATTATGTGATATAATTATTCAGAGGTGTTGGTATGGATTTGTTTTTTGAACATATTAAATATTTAAAAAATGCTATAAATCAGCAAAATTGTTCACATCAAATTTTGTATGGTAATGGTATAGATGATGGAGTATTTGGTAAAAAATATGAATGTGCAATTTGTGGAAAAACAATTGTTAATCCTGATAAAGATTATTTATATGATCGATTTATATTATATGAAATTGGTTGTTTAACTCCTCATTATAGATATGTAATTCCTTATTTGTTAGCAAGAATTTCTAATCTTTATGATGATGAAGAACGAATTGATATTGTTAAAATATTTCGCTTTTTAGAACCTGAAATATCAAAATATTTAGATGAGACTAATCCATCGATAAAATTCCAAAAGCATCTTTTTAAAAAAATTAATATTAATAGGGAGAAAAAATTATGAAAAAAGTTGTAGTTGGTATGTCAGGTGGTGTAGATAGTAGTGTTGCTGCTATTTTACTTAAAGAACAAGGATATGAAGTTATCGGTTTATTTATGCGAAATTGGGACGCTTCTTTAAATAATGATATATTGGGTAATCCTACATTAAATAATAATATATGTCCACAAGAACAAGACTATAATGATGCCTTAACGGTTTGTGAAAAAATAGGTATTCCTTTACACCGAATCGATTTTATTAAAGAGTATTGGGATTATGTTTTTACTTACTTTTTAGATGAATTAAAAAAAGGGAGAACTCCTAATCCTGACATAATGTGTAATAAATATATTAAATTTGATATGTTTGCTAAAGAGGCTATTAAATTGGGCGCTGATTATATAGCAACTGGTCATTATGCTAGAATGGTCGATGGCAAATTATTAAGAGGTGTAGATAGTAATAAAGATCAAACTTATTTTTTATCGCAAGTATCGAAAGAACAATTAAAAAATGTTTTATTCCCAGTAGGGCATTTAAATAAAAAAGAAGTACGAGAAATAGCTAATAAATATGATTTGATAACAGCAAATAAAAAAGATTCAACGGGTATTTGTTTTATAGGGGAAAGAAATATAACTAAATTTTTAGAAAACTATTTACCTAATACACCAGGAGATATTGTTAATATTGAAACTAATGAAGTAATCGGTAAGCATATTGGTTTAATGTATTATACGATAGGTCAAAGAAGAGGATTAAATATTGGTGGTTATGAAGATCGTATGTTTGTTGTTGGTAAGGATTTAAATAAAAATATTTTATATATTTCGTTGGGGAATAGTGAATATTTATATAGCGATTCTTGTATCGTTACGGATATAAATTGGTTGGGGGATGAAAAAATTAATAAGTGTACTGCTAAATTTAGGTATCGTCAACCTGATAATGATGTTGAATTGGAATTTTTTGATGATTATATTTTAGTTAAATATCCTCAAAAAGTGAAATCTGTAACACCAGGTCAAGCGTGTGTATTTTATGATGGTGAACAATGCTTAGGTGGCGGAATTATAAAAGAAGTAAGAAAAAACAATGAAAAGCTTTGGTATTTATAAAGTTTTTTTCATTGTTTTTATTTTTTCTTCTTCAACAGATAACAAAGATTCTTTTAAATAGCGATATTCATTAATTTCTTGTCTTATTTTTTCATTGCTTTCAATTTTATCATTCTTTTTTTCGGATATATTTTTTATAGGGATACATTTTTTTTCATCTTTTTTTAAATCAATTTTATAATATTGAATAGCTGTAGAAATTTGCAAAATATTTGTTAAACCTATTAAAATTATTGGTATATTAACTGCACTTTTTAAATATGTATAACATAATAAAATGTATAA
>CALVSP010000093.1 GCA_944359065.1 uncultured Bacilli bacterium | reverse complement strand
TATTTCTTTATCTAAAAAACCTTGCGTTTGCATATCAGTTATATACAAAGGTTGTTTATCAGTTGGATAGCCTAAATCATTTTGAATACTATACTGATAAGCTGCTTCTTCGATTGAATCAATTGTCCTTTCTAATGCTTGTTCCCGACTATTTTTAATTGAATTATCAATTATAGGAAAAGTTATTAAAGCTATTACTGCTAAAACAATTAATACTCCTAATAATTCAATTAAAGTAAATGCTTTCTTCATTAAAAATCAACTCCTATCATTATTATGTATATTTATTAACTTTATTATACCTATAATTAATTTTGACCGTGTAAGAATAACTGTGTAAGTTGAAAACTTATGCAGTTATTTTTTGTGGTAAAAAAAATGAAATTAGAAGAATGGATGAAACGAGAATTAGATGATGTATATGTAAGTACAATAATAATGAAAGAACAAGCATATAAAAAAGTAGGAGAAATACCTAAAAAACAAGACATTTATATATTTATGGGAATAAATTTAAAAGGATATAAAAAGTTTATAGATGTAATAGTACCAACGGAAGATACTACAAGTTATTGGTATAATAAAATAAGCAATTTTAAATTAAGAGGAATAGAGGAATTATTTATGGTTGCAATGGTGGATAATATTCATATAAGTAAAGGATTTAAAATGGTATATCCAAATATGATAAAAATGCCATCAATGATTGAGTTTTATAATAATTCAAGACCATATATTATACAAAAAGATCATAGAAAATTAATGAGTAAAATTCAAGAAATATATAAATCAGAAACGATAGAAGAAGCAAAAGAGTTATATAACCAATTGTTAGAAAAATACAAAAATGAAAAATTATTAATAATGGTGATAAATAGAATAATTGATGATATAATGGAGGTAATAAAATATAGTAAAGAAGCAAGAACAATAACATCATATACATATTCATATTTAAAAATGAGAGCAAGATTATCTAGATTAATAAGTGAATATAAGGTATTTGAAGATAATGAAGAGATTAGAAAATATGTTAGTGAATTTTTAAAAAAAGAGGAAGAAAATTTTAAACCAAGTAAAAGGAATTGGTCATTAATAATAAATGAGATGGATTCAATAATAACAGATAAAATAAGGGAGAAATTGTAGTTATGGATGTAAAAGAAATAATAGAAAAACAAAATCTAAAAACAAGAGAAGATATAAATAAATTTATGAAAGAATTAGTAGGCGAATTAATGCAAAAAATGTTAGATAAAGAATTTGATGAACATATGAATTATGAAAAAGGAAAACATAGTAAAAATAGTAATTCAAGGAACGGATTATCGTCAACAAAAGAAGTAAAGACTAATTATGGTAATATATCAATTGACATGCCAAGGGATAGAGAAAGTAGCTTTAATCCAGTGATCGTTCCTAAAAGAAAAACATTATTAATGGATACGGCAGATACAATAATGATGATGTATGCTAAAGGTAATAGTGTAAGAGATATAAAAGAATTAGTTAAACAAATTTATAATGTAGAAATAAATGAGAATTTTATAAGTGAAACAACAAAGATGGTGAGCGAAGAAGTTTTAGCTTGGCAACAACGTAAATTAAAAGAAATATACCCATTTGTTTATATGGACTGTATGTATGTAAATGTAAAAGAAAAAATGGTAAGTGAAAAAAAGGCAGTATATGTTGCTTTAGGTATTGATATAGAGGGAAATAAAGATATATTAGGTTTTTGGATTGGAGATAGTGAATCATCAAGTTTTTGGTATGGAATATTAGATGAATTAAAAACAAGAGGAGTAAAGGATATATTATATTTATGCAGTGATGGAGTAGCAGGCTTCAAAGAAATATTAGAAGAATCATATCCAAAAACAGTACACCAAAGATGTATTGTGCATATAATAAGAAATTTAACAAAATGTGTTTCAAGAAAACAATGGCAAGAATTATGTGCTGATTTAAAAACAATATATAAAACAACTGATTTAGAAACAGCAAAAGAATCAGCAAATAACGTATTAAAAAAATGGGAAAGCAATAAAATATTAATTAAGAAACTAAAAAATGATATTCCTCATATGTTACAGCTATATGAATATTCAGAAAATATAAGAAAAATAGTATATACAACAAATCCGATAGAATCATTAAATAGTGCATTAAGGAAAGTAACGAATGGCAAAGGTTCATTTGTAAATGAACAAGCATTAGAAAAAGTATTATATTTAAGAATAAAAGAACTAAAAAATAAATGGTGTAAAAACAAAACAGCTAATTGGCAAACAGTATTAAATGAATTATGTATAATTTATGAAGAAAGAGTTGAAAAATATATAGATATGTAAAATTATGAAAATATTTTATTTATTTATTTATTTATTTATTTATTTATTTATTTATTTATTTATTTATGCTACAATATATGTAGACAGTAAAAAAATTAGAAAGGTAAAAATAACAAAATATTCAAACTTACACAGTTAAATTTTTACGGTCAAGGAAGTTTTAAAATGAAAGATTGCAAATTACAAATTCGAGGAGGCATTTTATTAAATAATGCTTTCACATTAATTGAATTATTAGCAGTAATAATTATTTTAGCTATTGTAGCTTTAATTGCGACACCAATTATATTAAATGTAATTAGTGATGCTCGTATATCAGCAGGTCGTTCAGAAGCAAGTATGATATATAGTGGTATTAATAACTATTGTGCGACATCAAAAATGGAACAAGAGTTAAATGGTACACCTGATATATGTGCCGATGGAGTAACTGTAGAAGAAGTAAATGATATGGT
>CALVSP010000092.1 GCA_944359065.1 uncultured Bacilli bacterium | reverse complement strand
ATCGACAACCTCCCACATCTAAGCAGTCACACGTAATTAATATTATCATAGAAATCCTTGAAATACAAGCATTTTTTGAAAGTTTTTATATAATT
This sequence comes from uncultured Bacilli bacterium, assembly GCA_944359065.1. GTDB lineage: Bacteria > Bacillota_I > Bacilli_A > RF39 > UBA660 > Faecisoma. Next base: position 2,776 of record CALVSP010000092.1, on the reverse strand, counting down.
TTTTTAAGTAATTTCATTATACATCGTTAAATTGCTAATAGTTCCTCAATATTATTATTAATATTCTTTCTAATATAATCGGGATAATCAACTGCTTTTTCTTCTAGTAATTTAAAATTACAACTTATTTCTTTGTAAAACTTAGCTGTTTTACTACTCTTTTTACTTGTAACTATGTCATAGATTTTTTTAGACTTTTCTAATATTTCTTTTTTATTATTTGTTTTATTTATATAAGAATATTGTTCTGATAGTAATCTTTTATAACCATAGCTTTTATTCTTTATATCTAGCAAATAAACATATTCTAATGGGACTGGTATCATATTAGAAAATCTAATTATACCTAGGTTATTTTTATTTTTAGGATTTATTATCTTAAAAAAACTTAAATTACTTTTGTATGTTTTATGCTTTTGCTTTGGCGAAAACAAAGGTGCAAAATAATAATGGTTATCTATTGTAATAACGATGCCAATATAAGGTCTATTTTGATTTTTATTATATGCTATATGCTTATCAAATTCACTTAAATATTTAATATAATTATCATCAATAGTATAAAAATTTAATTTTTTTATTTTTAATTTCTTTTCATTACCCATACTTTTCCCCCTGTAATAAAACAAAAAAAGAGCACTTTAATAGCGCCCTATATATTTTTCCGAAAACTCGTTTATAGAAATAAAATTCTAAAGGCTCGTTTCTAACCTAATGTTTAATAGGATATTCGTTTATAGAAGCTAAGTTCTAATGGCTCATATCTAACCAAACAAAATAAATACATAAATTTATGATGTAAAACATTCAAAGGTTTTATGTTACCTAATTTTGATAAACTTCTTTATCAATATCACTATAATCAGTATATCGTATATTATTTGCTATTTCAATACCTTTTTGTAAAAAAAATGCAATTCGTAAATTTAATATTTATTTTTTGCATATTTTTTAGAATTGTCATTGACTATTTCATTAAAATGTTCTTCTGATATTTCTTGCATTTTACCTTCTGATGTAATTAAAGCATATTCAATACTTAGTAACTTTTCTTCTTTATTCCATCTTCTAGAATTTGTTTCTAAAAGTGCTTTCAACGATTCTTTTTGGTCTTCAGTAATATTTTCTGGAATATAAATTACTCCAAACCCTAAAGACATATCTTGATAATTATTTGTAGTTCTTTTAGTACCTAAAAACAAAGAATAACCTGACTGTCCTAATTTATTAATTGCCTCCATGGTATGAAGTTTATCCTCTTCAGTTGGATTTTTTCCTTCTAATAAATGATAAAAACCACCAAAAGACATACCATGGTCATTACTTGAGCTTATAAAATCTCCATTTGGTGTGATAATATAACCATTGGCAAGTACTGAAATAAATGCCTTTTCTTCTTCTTCCATAAAAAATATTTTTCCATTTTTACTTTTAAATTCTAACATTATTTTCACCTCTTCAACGAATGTGTTTCATATTATATCATAAATTCACTAAATTTTAAACTTTTTTAATATTTTAGTGTTAAAATATTTATATTATTATTTGAGGTGAATTTTATGAACAGACTTATAGATTTACATATTCATAGTAATTTATCTGATGGAGAATTATCGCCTAAAGAAATTATTGATAGAGCAGTTAATAATGGGGTTAGTGTTATAGCAATAGCAGATCACGATACAACTCTTGCTTATAATGATGAGTTATTTAATTATGCAAAAGAGAATAATGTTAAATTAATTACAGCTGTAGAAATATCTACTAAATATAAGGGAATAGGTATTCATGTATTAGGATATAACTTTGATTTTAACAATAAAAAGTTTACTGATAAGTTATACTCGATTAGAAATGCTAGACATATTTATTTACATGATGTTGCGACTAAATTAAAAGAGTTTGGTTATATCATTGATGTTGATTCTTTAGATAAGATTGATGCTGTTACTAAAGCTCATATTGCTCTTAATATTGTAGAAAATATAGAGAATAAAGAATTACTATTAAAAACTTTTGGACATATTCCTAGTAAAGGTGAATTTATTGAAACAATAATGAATGAAGGATGTCCATGTTATGTAGAAAAGGAATCTATTAGTCCTAAGGAAGCTAGTGATTTAATAAGAGAAGCTGGTGGTAAAGTAGTTCTTGCTCATCCTGTTGCATATAAATATGAAGATGGCTTAACTGATGATGACATATTAAATCTAGTTAAAGAAATGAATCCTGATGGTATTGAAGCTAATTACGTTTATTTAGATAGAAATGGTAATAAAATAAATGAAAGTACTCATTGGAATAACTTTGCTAGGACTAATAATCTAATAATTACAATAGGTTCTGACTTTCATAAATCTGATAATGTTCATCCTGACATAGGATTAATTAATGAAGAGATTAAATTAAGTAATAAAGAGATCGATATTATTATTGATAATCTTCTAAATTAAGTTTTTCCACAAAAGCTGTGCAAAAACTTTTTTTATTGTCTTCTTTCGATATTATAATCTTCTTCTTTTTTACTAGCTCTTATGACACTACCTTTTCCATATTTTTTAATAATGCTATCCATGACTTCCTCTACCTTATCTACTACTTTGACATCTGATTCTTCAAACAAAGACATTTGACTAACTGCTTTCTCTTTTAAATCACCTAATCTTACTCCTATATTTCTAATAGGATCTTCTTTCCAGCTAGCTTCAAAGATTGTTTTAACTCCTTTATAGATTTCTTCTGTTACATTAGTAGGATTATCTAAAGTAATTTGATG
>CALVSP010000091.1 GCA_944359065.1 uncultured Bacilli bacterium | reverse complement strand
ATTCGTTCTATTTTTTCAAGTGATGGACTATGTTGACCTCGTTCTAATCTGCCAACATAATTCGGACTTACTTGTAAAAGTTCTGCTAATTTCTCTTGAGTGTAATTTTTTCTATAACGATGATATTTTACATTTTTACCCAATATTGTTTTGAGTTTCATCGTATCACCTACTATTAATATGATACGATTTAATTTAGAATATAACCACAACCTAGACTGTATAGTTAAATTTAACTAATCACCCCATAAACAAATTTAAGAAAGGAGTGATGAGTAAATACTTTAATAGGTTGTTTTAAAGTAGATCAAATATGAGAGATATACCTAAATTGATGATACAGCAACTTGAATCTTTTATTAGTGATTCTAAAATAATAGATAAGTATTATAAAATGGGACATAAAATAACTTGGAATTTAGAAGATTCTACTCTAATAGTAAAATATAAAAGAAAAAAGTTTGTTATTAGTATCATTAAAAAAGATAAGCAGTATTATTGGCATTTAGAACCATACAAGAAATCTTATTTTGAAACAGAAGTAGATTTTGAACATTGCAAATTAAATTATGTATTATTTGCAATTTCTGAAAGTAGAAAGAAGGGAAAAATGTAATGAAAGAAAATAACAAAAAAGTAGTAAGTGTTGATAGTAATGATAAGACAGACTGCTTCGCATGGCGATCTAAAGTAAAATGCGATGCCTTAAAAACTAAAACTTGTAAAGACTGTGCATTTTATAAAAAGAAAGGAAATCGATGAAATTAGAAACAAAAAGAGCATTATTGATGTATAAATTATTAAGTTCTAGAGATTTTTGCCCAGAAACTTACAAAATATTAAAGTTTTGTGATCTTGATGATGCTATTAATAATATTAATGAAGATTCCTTTTATTTTGATATTAAAGTAATTAATAATCAAATAAGTGCTGAACATTTTTTGAATTTATTAGATTATTTAATACAAACTTTAAAATTGTATCTTTATAATACCAAAGGAATTATTTCTGCTTTAGAAACAATAGTTAGATGTAACAAAGATTTAGTAAATGAATATCTAATACTTCCGAATAAGTTAAGTAATGAAGAAGATAAAAAAATAATAAACGAATATATATATAAAATATTTATTTCTAATTTTATATATAATGGAAAATCTATCGATATGGTTATCGACTTTCTAAACGATAATAATATTACTATAAAAGAAATTAATTCTTACACTTTTGAAGAATTAAAAGCCATTACCGATTTATTATCCGATTTAGTTTTTTGCCAAATGGGTGCTGGTAAGGTTTATTATTTATTTTATAATATTACAGATGAATTAGAAACTTGGCTAAATACACCTAGAGTTAAAAATTCTAAAAAGCATAATGAAGAAGAACATAGACAGATATTTTTAAAAAGTTATAAGAACAATTATAAGGATATGATCAAGGCTTTTAATGTTAGGAAGAAATATTTAAAATATTTTAGAAAACCAATAAACAACTGCTAGTACAGAGTTGTTTTTTTGTGCCAACAAAAAAGAAGATTTAATCTTCTTCAAATTCTAGTTTTTCATAATCAATTATGTTTTTATTATATTTAAATTTAATCAAAAATGTAGCATTATTGATAATGTTTTCTTTTTCTTGTTTAGTTAATTGAATTTTTCTATTTAATAAGTTGAATACATCATTTCCAGTTATTCCATTATACTTATTATTAGAAAACTCATAATTTAAATATACTAATTCAGATAACAATAAAGTATTATAGTAAAGAATAGTTTTCCTTTCCTTAACTCGATAATCATAATCAATTAAACTCATAATAATCCTCCATTGCTTGAATAGTACCTCTCTAAAAAGGCTTGTCAAATCATTATTAAATATAAATTTTATAATATTCATTTTTTAAATCAATAGGATTAATTTTGTTTAACTTATAACTTTCTTGTATAAATGGTAGTATTATATCAATATCAGATAATTCTTTAACTTTGTAAGAAAGACATAATGGTTCGTATGTTTTTCGAGTTATAACATTTAAAATATGGTTATCATCATTTACACTTAATAATTTTAAATAAACTCCATACCCAGTTTTACTTATCATTACAAAGTTTCTATTATCCTTAAATACTAATCCTTTATTAGTGTAATGGCAAGTTATTGATTTAGATATTGAAGTAATTTTATTTTTTAAATTATCAAACAGTATATCATTTAAATTTTTGGGTGGATCTACTAAAAAATCAAAAGTTTGCCTCATTATTTTAACTACATAATTGCAAGTAATATTATCTTCTACAATCATAGAATAACAGATGCTTCCATTTTCATATCCTTTACGATCAAACAATTTATTATCTGTATCAAATTGTTTAGCAACTTTATGAAATGAAACTAAAAGATTACTTTGATTAATTTGTATTTCCATTATTTTTCTATTAAACTTATAAACTACATTTTTAACTAAATAATTTCTAATTATATTATCACTAATAGATAATATTTGCGAATCCAACTCATTAAATAAATTAATTGATATTTCTTTTTTGTTATAAATTATATTTTCATAGGTATTGGTATCAATATTAAACAATTTATTATTAATTTTTTTGCTGGCATCTTTTAAAGTCGGTAGTGTTATATTACTTTCATTATTGATTTTTATTTCTTCATTATTTTGATAAATTACATTATCATAAATTAAATGAAATGAAGAACAAACATCAATTTGGGTAGAAGTTTTTTGATTATTTAAAGGGCTTTCTTGAAATTTATATGTGTTGCTGTATTGACACCAAGATTACATGAATTTTGAAGTACCTGAAGGAAAGTTTGATGACCATGTCCTCCTGCTTTCCAACATTTAATCCTTGCAGTA
>CALVSP010000090.1 GCA_944359065.1 uncultured Bacilli bacterium | reverse complement strand
TCTCTAGCAATATTTAATGTTGAAAACACCATATTAACATATATTGTTCCAATATTTTTAATAGTTGTATCAATTAGTTATGCAATTTATATAAATAAAATCGTTAAGGATTAACACAAATTACAATAAATGAAGCAGATAGTTAGTTGCTAATTATCTGCTTTTATGATAGAATATGGAAAAATAAAATAGTAATTTGTGCTTTGGATTAAAAAATAAAAAAATCTCTGAGAACTTGTATTTTCAGAGATTTTTATAATTATTTTATAATTGCATCATTAGAAGTAAATTCTTCAAGTGAATTTTCTTTTACTTGAATACAAACATAAGAAATTGAATTATTTTCAGAAGCAAAAAATTGGCGTTCTGCAACTGGAGATATTCTTATCCAATCGCCAGCAACTAAATCAATTTCTTCATTATCAATTACTGCTTTACCAGAGCCATCAATAACATAATAAATTTCTTCATTTTGTTTATGAGAATGAATAAAAGGTACATTTTGTCCAGCAGAAATAGTATTGATGCTGATTTCTGCTCCTGTTAAACCTAATTTATCATGTAATTCAACTCTTGGTGCATTTTCTGCACTTACTTTCATAAAATTTGACATTTTAATATTCCTCCTTCAAATTATATTCTGATACTCTTATATCAAAGAACACATTAAAAAACAAGTACGCACTTTAAAGTAACTGCTTGTTTAATTAATAATATATGTTATAATATTAAGAGATTTGTAAGGGAAGTGTAAAAAATGAGAAATAAGGAAGAATTACCAGAATGCCCTGTTGCCACTACAATATCTTTAGTAGGCAATAAGTGGAAACTAATGATAATAAGAAATTTAATGAAAAGACCGTGGAGATTTAATGAATTGCAAAGATCATTAAATGGAGTATCACAAAAGGTATTAACTGATAGTTTAAGACAATTAGAGAATGATGGCATTATTTATAGGAAAGACTATAATATTAATCCACCAAAAGTTGAATATGGAATGACCGAATTGGGATTAGAATTAAGTAAGATGTTAGACATAATGGCTTCTTTTGGCGATTTTTATAAATCTAAAATACAATAACTAAAAGGAGAATTTAAAAATGCAATGTATAAAAGATAGTATAAAAAATATAAATATAGTTATCGGTTGCGATATAGGTTGTACTTATTGTTATGCTAGAATGAATAATGCTAGATTTCATACAACAGATGACTTTAATATTCCTATATTTTTTGAAAATAAATTGAAAATGCTTGATAATAAAAAACACACTGCTTATCTCCTAACTGGGCAAAGTGATTTAAGTGGTTGGAAACAAGAATGGTTAGATAAAGTTTATGAAAAAATGAAAGAAAATCAAGATACACAATACATTTTTTTAACAAAAAGACCTGATAAAATAAAACTAACTGATACCCCCGATAATGGCTGGTTTGGTGTAACTGTTACATCATCAAAAGAAAAGGGAAAGATAGATATTTTAAGAAAAAATATAAAAGCGAAACATTATCATATTACCTTTGAGCCACTTTTTGATGATGTAGGAAAATTAGATTTAACAGACATATCTTGGGTAGTAATCGGAACAGAAACAGGAAATAGAAAGAATAAAGCAGTATCAAAAAAAGAATGGATTTATAATATTTATAATCAAGCGAAAGAAAAGAATATTCCTGTATTTATGAAAGAAGATTTATTAGGAATATTAAATGAAGATGAAATGATACAAGAATTTCCTAAAGAATTTGGAGAATAATTATGATAGATTTAAAAAATGTAGTTATAAAAGAAAAGAAAGTTGATACAATTCTAACAAAATCTAATTTACCTATTGCAGGATATTCAATAAATCCTTATGTAGGTTGTCCTTTTGCTTGTAGGTATTGTTATGCAACATTTATGAAAAGATTTACTAATCATAAAGAAGATTGGGGAATGTTTTTAGATGTTAAGTATTGGAACAAAATCAACAACCCACAAAAGTATAAAGGAAAAACTATGATAATTGGATCAGTTACAGATGGATATAATTATTTTGAAGCTAAATATAAGAGAACAAGAACATTTTTAGAAGAAATGCAAGGTAGTGGAATAAATCTTATCGTAACAACAAAATCAAATTTAGTAACAAGAGATATAGATTTAATAAAAAATTACCCTAATCCATTAGTTTCTTGGTCAATGAATATATTAGATGAAAGATTTAAAAAAGATATGGAAAATACCCCTACAATCAAATCAAGAATTGAGGCAATGAAACAGATTCATGATGAAGGAATAAGAACAACTTGTTTTATATCCCCAATATTTCCAGGGATTACAGATGTTTTTTCTATTATTGAAGAAATTAAAGATTTTTGTGATTATATATGGCTTGAAAACTTAAATTTAAGAGGTAGTTTTAAAGGAACAATAATGAATTATATTAAAGAAAAATATCCTGCTTTATATCCTTTATATGATGAAATATATAATAAAAAGAATATATCTTACTGGGAAATGTTAGACAAGCAAGTAGAAGAATATGCTAATAAAAATAGATATATGTATGTTATTGATGAAGAGCCTTTTTTTAAAAATCCTACAGGAAAGCCAATTATAATTAATTATTTTTATCACGAAAAAATAAGACAATCATCAAAGAAAAGGTAAAAGACAAATTACAATTTTAAGAGTAGATATTTTTTATGATATTTGCTCTTAATTTATTTATATAAAATTAATTAGTAATTTTTTTTAATAGTAATTTTACGTAGTAATTTTTTATTCAAATAATTTATAAAAAAACATTGACTGCATATCAATATTTTGATAAAATATGTATATAATATTAATGGAGGTGTTTATTATGCCAGTTATTAGACCAAGTTCTGATTTAAGAAATAATTA
>CALVSP010000089.1 GCA_944359065.1 uncultured Bacilli bacterium | reverse complement strand
CACTGCCGATTTAGACTTTAAATAATAAATAGGTAGGTCAATCATGTCCTTATTAACTATTCGAGATTTAACTATTTCCCATAATAAACAAAATATCTTAAATAACATCAATCTAAAATTAAATACTGCTGAAATAATTGGTATTGCTGGCAGTTCTGGTTCTGGAAAAAGTACTTTATTAAATAGCATTTTACATCTATTGCCACAAGATTTTAATATTCAAGGTGAAATTTATTGGCAAGATAAAAATTTATACGACTTAAAAACAAAACAATTAACTCATATCTATGGTAAAGAAATAGCCTTTATTTCGCAAAACCCGCAAACGTTTTTTTGCCCTGTCCGCACTATTAAAAGTCAATTCATTGAAACTATATCAGCACATCAAAAAATCACAGCTGATAAAATCATCACTCAAGCATTAGATATTTTTGCCAAAATAGGTTTAAATGACGGCAAAAATATTTTAAATGCCTATCCCTTTATGTTATCTGGTGGTATGAACCAACGCATTAATATCGCCCTGACAATGATGTTAAAACCTCAATTATTAATTGCTGATGAGCCTACTTCTGCTTTAGATGTCATGTCCCAAGCTAAAGTTTTGCAAGAATTATTATTGATGAAACAAAAATTAAATACGAGCATTTTATTCGTATCTCATAATTTAAAAGTTTTAGCTAAAATAGCAGATAAAATCATCATTATGCACCAAGGCAAAATAATTGAACAAAATCCCACAGAAATTCTTTTAGCCAATCCCCAAGAAGATTACACTAAAAAATTATTACAAGCCGTCATCACACTAAAAAAATAAACACCTAAAGAGGTGCTTTCATGCAAGAAATTTTAAAAGTCATTAATTTGACTAAAAACTATCTAAAAAATGACCATGATTTTAAAGCTTTAGATGATATAAATTTCATCCTACAAAAAGGCGATAGCCTTGCCATTGTCGGCGAAAGTGGCTGTGGCAAATCTACATTAGCCAATATTTTAATAAGACTTAAAACGCCAACTACAGGAGAAGTATTATTTAAAGATAAAAATATCCATCAATATTCCAGACAAGAATTGAAACAATTTTATCGCCAAGTACAAATGGTCTTTCAATTACCTCAAGAATCTTTTAATCCGCGTCAACGTCTAGGTGATAGTATTATTGAGCCACTCATCAATATTGGTACAAATAAAGCTCAAGCAAAACAAATTTTAGATGATTTATTAACTAAGGTAGCTTTACCCTTGGACATAAAATATAAATATCCTCATCAAATAAGTGGTGGTCAATGTCAGCGTTGTGCTATAGCTAGAGCAATTTCTATTAAACCCCAAGTTTTAATCTGTGATGAAATAACATCTGCCTTAGATACGATAACGCAAATGGAAATTTTGAATTTACTATTAAAACTTCGCCAAGAATTAGATTTAAGCATTATTTTTATCTCTCATGATTTAGCTTTAGTCCAAAAATTATGTAATAAAATATTAATTATGTATCAAGGAAAAATCATTGAACGAGGATTAACCTCAGAAGTTCTAAAAAATCCCCAAGAAGAATACACAAAAGAATTAATTAATATTTGTAGTTAACTATATAAAATAAAAGAAAAGGATTAACTTATCATTGTTAATCCTTTTCTTTTATCTATCTGTTTACATATTTTATTATAACTTTTTTCCACAAAAACGACATATTATTGCTTCTTTTTTTATTATTTCTGCACAATATGGACATTTTTTATAAAAATTACTATTATTTTTTAATAAATCATCTTCTTTTACTTTTAATAATATCGAATGAATAATTGCTATAAAAAATATAAAATATCCATATATCCACCATTTTATAAAATTCCTACCTTTTTTATAAGCTATTTTAGCAGGAATTGTTCCCAAAACAATATTTACAAAAAAATATAAACAAATATTACTATTATTACCATCAATAATAAAAACCATAACTATTGTTATTAAAAATAAAATAAAACTAACATTTAAGATATCTTCTTTAGGACAATTTTTTTTATTCATATAATAAGATAAAAAATAAATTATTGAATATATAATTGCTGATAAAATTCCTGTAAATATAAAAAATTTTATATCCATAAAAAAACTACTCCTTAATTATATTTTATTGTGAATATTTTTCTAAAATTTTTTCATTTTTTTCTATCAAAGATTTAGCCTTATATATATTTTTCTCTAATAAAATTTCTTTAGATAATACTCCATTATAGTTATCTGGTATTTTATCTAAATAAACTTTACACATAGGATGATCCGGGGATATTCTGCTTTTTTCTTGATAACAAGCAAAATAATATAACTCTTTACTATTTGGACACTCTTTTTTTATATATTCATTATCTATATGTGAATATAATTCATTATCTATTATAAAAAAAGTAGTTTCTATGTCATTTAGTTCTTCATCTGTATATATTCCATTTTTTAAAGTCTCAACAGCTACTTGATATTTATCAATATATTTTGATGTATCTTCAATTCCTTTTATATAATAAAAAGAAGTAACTATAAAAATTATTATAATATTATATACAACAAAAGAAATTTTATAATTTATATTAAATAAATACCTATATTTTCCATAACAATAACAATAAAAAACAAATATAAATAATATAAGCGAAGTAATAAAATATTCCATAAAAATTCTCTCCCATAAATAAATTTATTCTTAATAGATTTTATTTTATCAAGACAAAAAGATTGCACTAGAAAATTTTCTAATGCAATCTTTTTTATTTACTACAATAATATCATTTAAATTTAATTAAAATCAATCATTACCTCTGAATTTATCTTTAAGAATAACATCATGTGAACCGCCTTCAACAATACTTGTTGCGGAAACTAAAGTAAGTTTTGCTTTGTCTTGGAATTCTTTGATGTTTAATGC
>CALVSP010000088.1 GCA_944359065.1 uncultured Bacilli bacterium | reverse complement strand
ATTAGTAAGTCAGATTTTTTTATACATTCTACATCTCCCTCAAATATTTTTTTATTAATTTCTAATTTATTAGATTCGTTTATCATATCATATGCTAGCCCAGATTCATCTTGTGGTAAATATACTTCATATCCTTTACTTTCTAACCATTTTTTCATTTCTGCGTTTCTTTTTAGCTCCATATCATTAAATAGCGGAGCTGCATAATAAATTTTCATAAACTTGATCCTTTCTATAAAATTCTATATTTTATTCCATTATCATAAGTATCTATATTTTCCTTTTTCTTTATAAAATTAATAATTTTATATGTAATAGGCGTTAAAATTATTTCCAAAAATACTTTTAAAATAAATGTATTAATAATTAGAAATATCATTGTTTGTAAATCTAAGCTATTTATAAATACAATTGGTATAAATATTAACGTATCTAGACCTTCTCCCACTAAAGTCGAACCTATAGTTCTTAATGCCAAATATTTTCCCTCCGTTTTTACTTTCATTTTTGACATTACAATAGAATTTGCAAAATTTCCAACTAAAAATGCTATAAATGACGCAATTAAAATTCTTGGCGTACCTCCTAGAATATTGGCTAATTCTTCTTGCATTTCAAATAAATCACTTGATGGTAATACAATTGTAATTTTAAAAATTATAATCATTAATAGATTGCAAAAAAATGATGTCCATATTATTAGTTTTGACTTATTAAATCCATAAACTTCTGTAAATACATCATTTAATATATATGTAATTGGAAATAGTATGTCGCCTGCTGTAAATATTAGGCCTAATATATTTATTGTCTTTACAGTAATTATGTTAGATGTTAATAAACATGTAATATTTATAGTACATAAAATAATAAAAATTTTTGAATACTCTTCTTTTTTCATAATAACCTCTTAATTATTTCTTTATCAATTATTTTAGCATAGTCTTGATTAAATCCTCTATTGATAAAAAAATCTTTTCCATAATTTGCATCAAGCAAATCAAATATTGCAAAATGTATTTTTAAATTTAAATACAAAGCTATAGATAGTCTATGTGCTCCATCTATTATTTCACCATTTTTAGTTACTGGAATAATTGTTTTATCTATTCCTCCCTTTTTTACACTATCAATTAAATTGTTAAAACTTTTTACGAAATCATTTGGATTATTTTTTCTTCCATCTGGTTCCATAAAATTATTAAAACTTTTTATGTGATCTAAATAAACCTTTTTTGTAAAGTCGAAATTACTTTTAGTCATATATGCTTGTACGTAATAATATTTAATAAATACATCATATCTATATTGACTTACTAAATTAATAGGCATTGTTTCAAAAATTCTTATTTTATTTCTTTTTGGTAATAGTGAAAATATATAACTGTTATCTATTAATTTATATAATTGTTTGTAATTAATAGTTTTTAAGTATTTACTATTTCTTATTGGCATTCCCTTAGAATTTTTATTTTCATCTATTAATTTTTCGAACTTTATTTTTCCCATTCCTTTTATTTCAATTTCATTACTCATATTTATTTTATTTTTATCCTATAATAATTTTCTATTATAATATCAAACTTTACATTAAATTACAATCATTTTTTAGTATTTTATGTCTTTTCTGACCTATATGTATGTAACATTGTTTCTAATTTAGACTTTTATTTAATGTTTTGCATTATTCTAGCTTTTTGTTCCGCTGCTAAATCTTCTTGCAAGTTTGCAATTGGGTCACCCTTACATGCTAATACTGCAGCATTAAAAGGCACTCCAGATGCAGCTTGTGGATATACATCTACACCATGATCTGTATAATATGCTCCCAATCCAGCTGCTTTTATTTCTTCTATTGATGCTCCTTTTGTCAATTGATGCACTATTGTTCCAACCATTTCTAAGTGAGCTAATTCTTCTGTACCATAATGATATCAATTGAAAACATTAAAGATATTTACTGTAAAATAGCTAAAAAAATGGTATGAGTTTCCAGCTTTCCCATACCATTTTGTAATCTTAATCTACATTTATTAATTCATATTCCCTTGTTCCAAATCCAAGTTCAGCTGCTGCTTCTATTGTATGAACTCCATGTAGAGATTCTATTCTCTTTATTAAAATATCTTTTCCAGGATCTTCTGAATTATATACAAGATCTAAACATGCTTGATCTATTGCAATTGGGTCAATAGATGATAATATTCCAATATCTTTCATACATGGTGCTGATGCATTTCCATCACAATCGCAATCTTTTGAAATATTTTTCATAACATTAATAAACGCCATATTTCCTTTAAAATCTGCTACTACTGATGATGCTGCATCTGCCATTGCTTCCAAGAATCTATCTTGCTCTGGTAAATTATCGAATAATTTAGTTTGTTCATTTGATACTCCTGCTGTATGAATTAAAGTTTTTCCTGCTGATGAACCACAACCAATTGATAATTGCTTCAATGCTCCACCATATCCTCCCATTGCATGTCCTTTGAAATGTGATAATACAAGCATTGAATCATATTGTGCTAAATTTTTTCCAACATAGTTTTTCTTTAATATCTTTCCATTTGGAACATCTAGTGCTAAATCTGGTCCTTCTGCATCCATTAGATCAAATTTAAAGTATTTATCCCATTCATGTTCCTTGATTAGTTTTAAATGTTTTTCTGTGTAATTTCTTGCACCCTCATAAGCTGTGTTACATTCTACAACTGTTCCATCAACATAATCTATCATCTCTTTTACAAATTCTGGTCTTAAATAGTTTTTATTTCCTCTTTCTCCTGAATGCATTTTTACTGCAACTTTTCCTGGTAATTCTTTACCTAATGTTTTGAACATTTTTACAATGTTTTCTGGTGTTATTTCTTTACAAAAATATACTTTTGCTTTTTCCATTTTTAATCGTTCCTTTCATTTT
>CALVSP010000087.1 GCA_944359065.1 uncultured Bacilli bacterium | reverse complement strand
AATCCTTCTCAAGATAAAATAAAAATGGTATAATGATTATAGGAGGTAGAACACATGAAAAATAAAAAGTATACTTACATTAGTTTGTTTAGTAGTGCTGGTATTGGATGCTATGGATTTAAAATGGAAGATTTTGAATGTGTTGCTACTAATGAACTTATAGAAAGAAGGTTAAATGTTCAAAAGTTTAATCATAAATGTAAATATGAATCTGGTTATATATGCGGAGATATTACTTTGGATGAGACAAAAAATAAATTGTTTGATGAAATAAAGCTTTGGAATAAAAAAGAAAATGTAGATAATATTGATGTTGTTATTGCAACTCCACCATGTCAGGGTATGTCAGTTGCTAATTTAAAAAAGAATAATGAAATTAATAGAAATTCTTTAGTAATAGAATCTATTAAAATTATTAAAGAAATTAAACCAAAAATATTCATTTTTGAAAATGTATCAGCATTTTTAAAAACTGCTTGTATAGATATAGATGACAAAGTAAAATCTATTGAAGAAGCTATTAATAATAATTTAGATAATGATTATGTTATTATGAGTCGTGTAATAAATTTTAAAGATTATGGATCAAATTCAAGTAGAACAAGAACTCTTGTAATTGGAGTTAGAATTGATTTTGAGGATTATATTTCTCCAATTGATTTGTTCCCAAAAAGAAAAAAAGAAAAGACATTAAAACAGGTAATCGGAAAATTAAAACCATTAACTGTATTTGGAGAAATAAGCAATGATGATATTTATCACTTTTTTAGAATATATCCAGAACATATGCGTTCATGGATTCATGATTTAAAAGAGGGAGAGTCAGCTTTTGACCAAGAAGATGATAATAAAAAGCCTCATACTATTATTGATGGAAAAATAAAAATTAATGCTAATAAAACTGGAGATAAATATAAAAGACAATTTTGGGATAAAGTTGCTCCATGTATTCACACTAGAAATGATCAATTAGCTAGTCAAAATACTGTTCATCCAGCAGATGATAGAGTATTTAGTATTAGAGAGTTAATGAATATAATGACTATTCCTAAATCTTTTAAATGGGTTGAATTAGAAGAAAAAGAATTAAATAAATTATCAATTGAAGAGAAAAGAAAATTCCTAAAAAAGGAAGAATTAAATATTAGACAATCAATTGGTGAAGCAGTTCCTACCGAAATTTTTCATCAAATTGCAATTAACATAAAAGATAATTTAAATAGAAAAAATTATTCTTTAAGAGAAATTAACAAACTAATTAAAGACAATAATTTATTAGATAATGGTAATCTTAATCATTTTATAAAAACTAATAAAGATATTTTATCTTTCACTACATTATCTAAAATTGCCGAATTATCAAATGCTGAAAGAAATAATGAAGAAGCCTTTTATACAAATAAGAAACTATTAAATTACATTTATAAAGAATTGCCTAATATAAACAAAAAGCAAATAAGAGTATTGGAACCATCAGTAGGGGTAGGAAATTTTATACCATATATAATCGCTAAGTATAGTTATGCTGAAGAATTAATTATTGACGTTGTAGATATAAATAATTATTCAATTGGAGTGTTAAAAGAATTATTAAAAATTATAGATATTCCTGAAAATGTTACTATTAATTATATATGTGATGATTATCTTTTACATAATTTTGGAGATAGATATGATGTCATAACTGGTAATCCACCTTTTATGAAAATGAACTCTAATAATAAATTGCTTAATAGATATAGAGAAAATTGTATTAATAATGAATCAAATAATACATCATCATATTTTTTAGAAAAATCATTGATGATAGCAGATAATGTTGTTATGGTAATGCCTAAGTTTTTATTAAATACAAGTGAATATTCAATTACAAGAAATTACATTTCTAATTTAAATGTAAAATCTATAATTGATTTTGGAGAAAAAGGTTTTGAGGGAGTGTTAATTGAGACAATATGTATAAATATTAATACTTGTAATAAACCAGGTAATACTAAAGTATCATCTATAACATTTAAACAAGAATTGAGTCAAAAACAAAAATATATATTTGACAAGAAATTACCATATTGGATTATATATCGTAATGAAGAATTTGATAATCTGTTCAATAAAATGAATTTTGATATTTTTGATGTATTTAGGGATAGACAAATAACTAATAATAATAGTTCAAAGGATAAAAAAGGAATATGGGTTATCAAATCTAGAAATATAAATGATGATGCTACTGAAATAAATCATATAGATGATTATGATCAATATGTTGATGAAAATGACATAAAAAAATATAATGTTTATGAATTTTTAAATAATAAAAATGTTTATATTACACCTAATATGTCATATAAACCTCGTGTATGTAAAAAACCTGTAGGATCTATAGTAAATGGTTCGGTAGCTATATTAATCCCTAAATGTGGTGTTAAATTATCTAAAAAAGATATGTTATTTTATGCAACTAATGAATATAGAAATTTTTATAAAATAGCAAGAAATTATCAAACAAGATCTTTAAATATTGATAAAACTTCAGTATTCTTTTTTGGAAAGTTAAAGGAGGCTTAATATGAATTGGTTAACAGAAGAACAAATAATTAAATTTATGAACCATTATAATTATGATATTAGAGAAAGCCATAATGCTAGGTGGATAGATCAAAAGTGTACTCCTGATGTTTTATGCATAATAGCGGATTGTATATTGGAATTTGTTAATTCTAATCCAGATAAAGAGTATTTTAGTTCGCTTGATATTTGGCATAATGAATATACTGTTAAAAATGTTGAATCAATATTTAAAAAACCTAATCCAGATGAGCAAAAAGCAAGAAATGAGTATGATAAGTTTTTTCAACAACCTATGGAATTATTTTCTGCTGCAGGCATTTTAAATAAGAAAAAAGTAGGAAATAGAAATTATTATAAATTATGGAATAAGATGTTATTAGAATATATTTCAATTAGAGAAATGAATGCATTAAAATTTTTAGAATTATATAATACTAAAGTTTTAAAAGATAGTGGAATATATAATTATTTTGAAGAATTTTTAAATAATCCTACTAACAGTACTTATGAAAAAATGAAACATGAATTTGGAAGATTTACAGTATTTAATACTCCAATAAATGGTCAAACAGAATG
>CALVSP010000086.1 GCA_944359065.1 uncultured Bacilli bacterium | reverse complement strand
AATCCTTCTCAAGATAAAATAAAAATGGTATAATGATTATAGGAGGTAGAACACATGAAAAATAAAAAGTATACTTATATTAGTTTGTTTAGTAGTGCTGGTATTGGATGCTATGGATTTAAAATGGAAGATTATGAATGTGTTGCTACTAATGAACTTATAGAAAGAAGATTAAATGTTCAAAAATGCAATCATAAATGTAAATATGATTCTGGTTATATTTGTGGTGATATTACTTTAGATGAAACAAAAAATAAATTGTTTGATGAAATAAAATTATGGAATAAAAAAGAAAATATAGATAATATTGATGTAGTTATTGCGACTCCACCATGCCAAGGTATGTCAGTTGCTAATTTAAAAAAGAATAATGAAATTAATAGAAATTCTTTAGTAATAGAATCAATTAAAATTATTAAAGAAATTAAACCAAAAATATTTATTTTTGAAAATGTATCAGCATTTTTAAAAACTGCTTGTATTGATGTAGATGACAAAATAAAATCTATTGAAGAAGCAATTAATAATAATTTAGATAATGATTATGTTATTATGAGTCGTGTAATAAACTTTAAAGATTACGGTTCAAATTCAAGTAGAACTAGAACTCTTGTAATTGGTGTTAGAATGGACTTTGAAGATTATATTTCTCCAATTGATTTATTTCCAAAAAGAAGAAAAGAAAAAACATTAAAACAAGTAATTGGAAAATTAAAACCTTTAACTGAATTCGGTGAAATAAGTAACGATGATATTTATCATTTCTTTAGAGTTTATCCAGAACATATGCGTTCATGGATTCATGATTTAAAAGAGGGGGAATCAGCTTTTGACCAAAAAGATGATAACAAGAAACCTCATACTATTGTAGATGGTAAAATTAAAATTAATGCTAATAAAACAGGAGATAAATACAAAAGACAATTTTGGAATAAAGTTGCTCCATGTATTCATACAAGAAATGATCAACTTGCTAGCCAAAATACTGTTCATCCATCTGATGATAGAGTATTTAGTATTAGAGAATTAATGAATATAATGACTATTCCTAAAACCTTTAAATGGGTAGAATTAGATGAAAAAGAATTAAATAAATTATCACTTGAAGACAAAAGAAGATTTCTAAAAAAAGAGGAAGTAAATATAAGACAATCAATTGGGGAAGCAGTTCCAACTGAAATTTTTCATCAAATAGCAATCAATATTAAAGATAATTTAAATAGAAAAAATTATTCATTAAGAGAAATTAATAAGTTGATCAAAGATAATGATTTGTTAGATAATGGTAATCTTAATCATTTTATAAAGAATAATAAAGATATTTTATCTTTTACAACTTTATCTAAAATTGCAGAATTATCAAATGCTGAGCGAAATAATGAGGAAGCATTTTATACAAATAAAAAATTATTAAATTATATTTATAAGGAACTACCTAATATAAATAAAAAACAAATTAGAGTATTGGAACCATCAGTTGGAGTTGGTAATTTTATACCTTACATAATTGCAAAATATAGTTATGCAGAAGAATTAATTATCGATGTTGTAGATATAAATAATTACTCAATAGGTGTATTAAAGGAATTGTTAAAAATAATTGATATTCCTGAAAATGTCACTATTAATTATATATGTGATGATTATCTTTTACATAATTTTGAAGTTAGATACGATGTTATAACTGGTAATCCACCTTTTATGAAAATGAACTCTAATAATAAATTACTTAATAAATATAGAGAAAACTGTATTAATAATGAGTCAAATAATACATCATCATATTTTTTAGAAAAGTCATTAATGATAGCAGATAATGTTGTTATGGTAATGCCTAAGTTTTTATTAAATACGGGTGAATATTCAATTACAAGAGATTATGTTTCTAATTTAAATATAAAATCTATAATTGATTTTGGAGAAAAAGGTTTTGAGGGTGTATTAATTGAAACAATATGTATAAACGTAAATACTTGTAATAAACCAGGTATCACTAAAGTACTATCGATAACACTTAAACAGGAATTGAATCAAAAACAAAAATATATAATTGATAAGAAATTACCATATTGGATTATATATCGTAATATAGAATTTGATAATTTATTAAATAAAATGGATTTTGATATTTTTGATGTTTTTAGAGATAGACAAATTACTAATAATAATAGTTCAAAAAGCAAAAAAGAAATATGGGTTATTAAATCACGAAATATAAATGATGATGCTACTGAAATAAATCATATAGATGATTATGATCAATATGTGGATGAAAATGACATAAAGAAATATAATGTTTATAAATTTTTAAATAATAAAAATGTTTATATTACTCCTAATATGTCATATAAACCTAGGGTATGCAAAAAACCTGTAGGCTCTATAGTAAATGGTTCGGTAGCAATATTAATTCCTAAAAATAATGTTAAATTGTCAAAAAAAGATATGTTATTTTATGCAACTGATGAATATAGAAATTTCTATAAAATAGCACGAAATTATCAAACCAGATCTTTAAACATTGATAAAACTTCGGTATTCTTTTTTGGAAAATTAAAGGAGGCATAATATGAATTGGTTAACAGAGGAACAAATAATAAAATTTATGAATCATTATAATTATGATATTAGAGAAAGCCATAATGCCAGATGGATAGATCAAAAGTGCACTCCTGATGTTTTATGTATAATAGCAGATTGTATATTAGAATTTGCAAATTCAAATCCAGAAAAAGAATATTTTAGTTCTTTAGATATTTGGCATAATGAATATACTGTTCAGAATGTAGAATCTATATTTAAAAAACCAAATCCTGATGAAAAAAAAGCAAGGAACGAATATGATAAATTTTTTCAGCAACCTATGGAATTGTTTTCAGCAGCTGGTATTTTAAATAAGAAAAAAGTCGGTAATAGAAATTATTACAAATTATGGAATAAGATGTTATTAGAGTATATTTCTATAAGAGAAATGAATGCATTAAAATTTTTAGAATTATATAATACTAAAGTTTTAAAAGATAGTGGTATATATAATTACTTTGAAGATTTTTTAAATAATCCAACTAGTAGTACTTATGAAAAAATGAAACATGAATTTGGAAGATTTACAGTATTTAATACTCCAATAAATGGTCAAACAGAATG
>CALVSP010000085.1 GCA_944359065.1 uncultured Bacilli bacterium | reverse complement strand
ATTATATATATGACACAACATTATAAAAATAAACATTTAAAATTTATCCACAGCACTAATGTTTCACGTGAAACATTAGGTACAAATTAAATTCATAATAAAAAAATAATTATTATATAAAATGATATACCCTATTTATTTTATATAGTAATCATAAATAGATTCATTGCTATAAAAATTAAACTAATTATTTATTTTCTAACAATATAAAATAAAACAACTTATCCACAATATCAATGTTTCACGTGAAACATTGATACAAAAAAAATTATATATGTTATATTGTTTCAAAGAATAATAATTCATAATTTTTTGCTTATAAATATTTTAAACTTAATAAAATATTCATTTAGATACTCTATTTAATAAGGTAGCAAGAGTAAACAAATTTCCACAGCACTAATGTTTCACGTGAAACATTAGATAGAAAATAAGACCTAAAAAATCATAAAAAATAAATTATCTATATTTATTTATTTATTTATTTATTAATAATATCACAAAATAATAATACACAAATATAAATTATAATTAATTTCAATAGAATTAAAATTTATAATTATTAAACATAAATGTAAATGTCAATACTTCAATGTACAAAAATGGGAATTTAAGTATGTACAAAAATGGGAATGAAAATGCTCACTTATTTTAACTGTTGCTCCTTACTTGTCTTCATTCATTTCTAAAATATCTTTGGTACGATATGATTTACCATTAATGTTAAAAACATGACAGTGATATAGTAATCTATCAAGAATCGCATTAGCTAATATCGGATCGCCAAACATTTCTGCCCATTTGTTAAAAGCAATATTAGAAGTAATAATAGTTGATTTTTTTTCGTATCGTTTGTTGATTAATTGAAACAATATATTAGCTTCTAGTTTATCAATTGGTAAAAACCCAACTTCATCAATTATTAATAATTTATATTTGTTATAAAATTTTATTCTTTCTTCTAATCTGTTTTCATTATAAGCCTTTTTTAAGTTATTAATTAAATCATTACAGTTAATAAAATATGTTATCTGTCTATTTTTAGCTGCTTCAATACCAATGGCAGTGGCAAGGTGGGTTTTACCCACACCTGGACTACCAACAAATATAATATTTTCTTTATTTTCAATAAATCTCAAATTTTTAAGCTCTAGTATTTTTTCTTTATTAACTGACGGCTGAAATGAAAAATCATAGTCATCAAATGTTTTAATATATGGAAAATTGGCCACTCTCACACACCCATGAATTGCCTTTTCCTCTTTGTATTTTAATTCTTCTTCTGTAAGTTTATATAAGGATTCTACTATATCTATTTTTTTATCGTTTATTAAGTTAATATATGAATCTAATTGTTCTTTAAATTTGTTTAATTTAAGTTTTTCTAAATTGTTTAATAATTTATTATAATTGCTCATTTTTTAATTTCCTTTCTAATTTTTTAATTGTTATTCTTCTTTTTCTTTTGTTAGTTTTCCTAATAACTCTAAATTTTTTTGAGCCATAGTTTCAATATCATTTTCAGTTTTATATGGCAATGTTTCTTTTAAAGCTTCTGTATAATGATTTTCATCATAATTAATTTTATTTGATGAAATATTATGCGAAGCAATAAGATTTTTGTTATAATATATATAAAGTTTATTATCAATCTCTTTTAATTTAACTGTTTGATTAATATACTTTTTGGGAACAGAATACTGTGAACCTTTGTAATAAATAAGCAAACCATTAGATACTTTAGCTGGTAACATAGTATCTAAATATTGATCAATTATTGTTTGTTTAGGTAATGGGTTTAAGTATTCTTTTTCTTTACGAAATAAGCTTACAGGAGTCATTCCTGTTGTTTGATTGATTTCCAAATTAATTTGTTCGTTAAGTTTTTTAATAATATAAATTAATTCTTTTTCATCTTCAAATTCACCATTATAAGGAATAAGCCATTTCATAAACCTATTACAAGATTCATCTTTTCCTTTAGTTTCTGGACTGTTAACCTTACATCTTTTGGGAAGTGTATTCATATCTTTACAAAAAGTTTTAAATTCGGGAACAAATTGATTTTGAGAATAATTGACTATACTCGACATATTATCAGTAAGACATTCTTTAGGAACACCATTAATATAATTAAAAGTTTCTATAAGACATCTTTCTACTGATTCTAATGTCATAAATTTACTATAAACAAACACATGAAATCTAGATGCACTCAAGGTAGATGAAAAAACATAAAAGTTAAAAGTTTCATTGTTTCTAGACTTCATTTTAATAGGACCTTTCCAATCAAATTGTAATTGCTTTCCCATTTCAGTTTCAAACCGTAAATGAATTTGTGAGTCCTTTTCTAGAAAGTAATCTTGATGTTTTTGCGTGTATTTTCTAAAATTAGAATAAGAGCCTATATCATTATCTAAATTCATTTTTATATACATATAAACAGCTTTTTTATTACTTCCAGGTAAATTTAGTTTTTCTTTTATAATATCATTGTATTTTTCAAGTCTTGAAATTCTTTTTGATTTTGTCTTCTTATTTTGAATATTTAAATGATATTTTTTTACAGTTCTTCTATCCATACCATAGATTCTGCCTAATTGAGAATAATTAGGTTTTATGCCTTGCACGTTCAAACATAACAACTCTCCTTTCAAATTTTTCATTTGTCACCTCCAATCTATGATTAGAGTATAACAAAAGAATGTACTAAATGGGGTATTTTTTATGTACAATTTTGTACATTGTTATTTTCCCATTTTTGTACATTCTTATAGTATCATTAACATTTTATATTGTTTATTATTTAAAGTTCTTCATCTAAATCTATTGTTAACGTTGTAAAATCATCACAATTAATAAAACTTTCCTTATAACACTGATCAATTATTTTTTTATTGGAAGATTTAATAACAAAATTATATAATTTATCAAAATAATTTTTGGCTTTATCTAAATCACTATATTGTTTTAGTAATAAATGAGATATTGATTTATGATTATAAAACAATATTAAATAAACAAAATAATTATTCTTATCATCATCCATATTCATAAAAGAAACTTGATATTCAATATCACCTTTAAAGAAATTTTCTGCTAGATCGGAAGAGCACACGTCTGAACTCCAGTCACGCCAATATCTCGTAT
>CALVSP010000084.1 GCA_944359065.1 uncultured Bacilli bacterium | reverse complement strand
CATTTTTTAATTGTCTTTCTTTATAAATTGGTTTTGTTTCTCTTACTAATTTCGCACTATAATCCAATTTATCATTAGCTATACCACTAAAATCTTCATAAGCATAAAGCATTAAAAAGCAAGCATCCTTTTTCGCATATTCATCAAATATTTTTTTATTAAAGAAACTACTATTTTTTAATTCTTCATTATTTAAATTTTTTAATTGTAATTTTTTTAATTCTTCATCTTCAAAATCGATATATATATCCCTGACACCGATTTCATAAGCTTTTTTAACTAAAATTCTAACAAAATCATATACTTCAATCGGACAAGATATCAACAAAGGTTGATTAGCTATATTTAAACATCTTTTTAATAATAATTCAGCATACTTCTCTTGCATTTAATCACTCTCCTATATTTATTATATCCCAAAATGATACATTTTAATTATTTTTTTTAATATAATTAATTAGGTGATTAAATATGTATTATAAATCTAATTTACCATACCCAGAAATAAAAGTTGAAAAAGAAAATATTGAATATGCGAAATTTTTATCATATCCTTATGCTGGATTAGTTAGTGAAGATACAGCTACTCACTTATATATGTATCAATCATTTATTTTAGGTGATGAAATTGGTAATATTTTAGAAAAAATTGCTATAGTTGAAATGAAACACTTAGAGTTATTAGCTAAAACAATCAACTTATTAGGTTTAAAACCAGAATATAAAGTAAATGATATTCCTTGGACTACTAATTATGTAGACTATAACAATAATTTAAAAGATATATTAAAAATAAATATTGAAGCAGAAACATTAGCAATTAAAAACTATAATAATTTAATTAAAGTAATCGATGACAAATATATTAAAGATTTATTAAAAAGAATTATTATTGATGAAGAAATTCATTTAAAAATATTTAAAGATTTATATAGCAAAAAAATAAACTAAATGTTTATTTTTTGTGTTTTTTATTAAAATATTTTATAAGTGGCTGAGCAGTTATTTCTTTTCCCCATATCTTGTCAAAAATTTCAAATGATGTGTAAGCTCCACCATTAACATAAATATTATCAATTAAATACTTTGTTATTTCTTTTACTCTTCCTTCTTTTAAAAGTTCATCGATATTTCCCAATTCATCATTAATAATTTCTAATAAAATTCCATCGTAAATTGCACCTAATAAATATGAAGGAAAATAACCAAAACTGCCTTCAGACCAATGAACATCTTGCATTAAACCTTCTTTATCATTTTTTACTAAAACATTTAAGTATTCTAAAGTTTTTTGATTCCAAATTTTAGGTAATTGTGATATATTTATTTGTTCATTAAATATCATTTTTTCAATCTCATAACGTAAAATTATATGCATACAATAAGTTAATTCATCAGCAACAATTCTATTAACTCCACATTGTGGTGTATTTAATAATTTTACAAATTCATCTATCTCAATATCTAGATGAAGTAATTCTTTTACTTTATCATAAATAGGAATCCAAAAATTTTTATTTCTTCCTAACATATTTTCAAAAAATCTTGATTGACTTTCGTGCAAAGCATATAAATCACTGACAGTAGTATTTTCAAATTTTGATAATTTTGAATCTATATTTTGCTCAAAAATACCATGACCACCCTCATGAATAATAGTCGTTACAAAATCAATTGGATCAGTAGTTCTTCTAAAAGCAATTCTTATATCATTACAGTTCATTTTTTCAGTATAACCATGAGGATATATACCAACCATCCCTTTATTTAAATCAAATCCAATATAATTTAATAAAAATTCCGCACACTTTATTAATTCCTCATCAGTATAATTATAACTAATAATTTTAACAGAATCATTATTTTTAGGAATCAAAGGTAATATTCCTTCTTTTAATTCTAAAAATAAACGATCTATTAATTGACTATTAGTACCAATTTCATATTCATTTAACATAACATCATACAAATTATCTTTTTTATCACTTAAATAACTATAATATTGAATAGTCATTTTAATTATTTTATCTAAATAAGGCTTAAATAAATTGTAATCGCCTTTTTCTTTTGCTTCACTCCAAGCTAAATTAGATATATTTTTTAATTTAGCATATTCTGAATAAAATTCTACTGGTATTTTTTTATAATTGTCATAATGTCTTTTCAAAATATTAATATATCTTTTTTCAGTTTCAGAAAGTTGTTTAAATTCTTCACTAGCAATAGCAAAATTCAATAACTTACCATAATATTCACTCGTCTGTAACTCAAATAATTTTGTTTGGTGATACGAAATCAATTCAACTAAATTTTCTTTTGAATCTTTAGGCGCAGAAATTTTTAATTCCCATTGTAATAAATTAATTGTATATTGTAAATTAGCAATTTCTTGTTGATATTTAAAAAACTCTTTCATATGTTATCTCCTTTTACAATATTATTATAACACAAATTAAAAACATTGAAAAAGCCTAAATTAAATGCTATAATATTCTAACATTAAGGAGGAAATATGAAAGAAATAAAATACAATGGAGATTTAAAAAAAACTATTGATGATGCAAATTCTGAATTTAATTTTAATTATGAATTTGGAAGTAGATTATTAAACATTTTTTCAATTAATGTTTTGCTGGCCGTTTTTGCATTATTAATGTCATGGTTAGACTTAATTTCATTTGGTTTAAGTAATTTATTAAAAATATTTTTAGTATGCGCTGTTGTCGAAATTCCATTAGAATTTGGTTTTACATTATTTGCGAAAAAAAATCATACTATTGACCAAAAAAATGCTGATAAAAATTTAGATGATATAATTAATTCACTAAACCAAAAAGAAATTTCATTTGAAAAAGAGCAACTACAAGATGCACTACTTTTAAGTGAAGAAATTAAAAAAGTTGATATTGATGAAGAAGAATTAGTTAAAATAGTAAATTATTTTTATCTTTTAGATAAAAGCGAACAATTACAAGTCCTAAAAGAAATAAGAAAAATTATATCCGAGAAAGAAAGCGATAAAGATAGTTTATTTTTATTGGAACCTAACGAAGTTAAATCACTTGAAATACCAGTTCAAAAAACATTAAAATTTAAATAAAAATCCTTTAAAAAAGGATTTATTTTTAAATGGTAGCGAGAGGGGGATTCGAACCCTCGACCTACTGGGTATGAACCAGTTGCTCTAGCCAACTGAGCTATCTCGCC
>CALVSP010000083.1 GCA_944359065.1 uncultured Bacilli bacterium | reverse complement strand
AAAATTTTGATATTTATAGTATAATTATACCAGTTCAAAACAAGGAGAAAGTTATGGAAAAAGTAATTGAAATTGAACACTTAACTAAAAGTTATGGTAAATTTAAAGCAATAGATGATTTATCAATCTATGTTGAAAAAGGTAAAATATTTGGACTTCTTGGACCAAATGGAAGCGGTAAATCAACTACTATAAATTGTATTCTATCTTTATTAAATTTTGAGAAAGGAAGTATAAAAATATTTGGTAAAGAAATGCAACCAAATTGTTATGATATAAAATCAAAAATTGGTGTTGTATTTCAAGATGTTGCAGTTTTTGATGAATTAACTGTATATGAAAATATTAATTATTTTTGTGGATTATATATAAAAAATAAAAAGAAAAGAGAACAATATGTTGAGGACGCAATAAAATTAACTGGACTTGGAGAATTTAAAAAATTCCGACCAAAACAACTATCTGGTGGATTACTTAGAAGATTAAATATTGCTTGTGGTATTGCACATAAACCAGAACTTATATTTTTAGATGAGCCAACTGTTGCAGTAGATCCTCAAAGTAGAAATAGTATTTTAGAGGGAATTAAAGAATTAAATAAAAATGGTGCTACAATTGTTTATACTACACACTATATGGAAGAAGTAGAGCAATTATGCAATAGAATAGCAATTTTAGATAAAGGAAAAGTAATTGCACTTGGTACAAAAGAGGCTTTAAAAGAATTAACAACAATGGGTGAAAAAATCACAGTAGAAGCCCCAAACTTGAAGAAAGCAATTGTATCTGAATTAAAGACTATGGAAAATATAATAGATGTTAAGTATGAAGATGCTACTTTATTTGTTACATATAAAAAAGGTGAAGATAATCTTGAAAAAATGATATCTTTCCTAAAAGAAAATAATGTTAAATATACTAAAATATTTTCTGAACTTCCAACTCTGAATGATGTGTTTTTAGAATTAACAGGAAAACAATTAAGAGATTAAGGAGGAAATTATGTTTAAGCATTTATTTATGAATAAAATGAAGATTCTTTTGAAAAATAAAGCGATGCTTTTTTGGTCATTAATATTTCCTTTTGTATTAGGCACATTCTTTCAACTTGCGTTAGGTAATGTAGGTGAGGCTTTTGAAATGGAAGTTATACCTGTTGCAGTTGTGGATAATCAATATTATCAAAAAAATAAAATATTAAAAGAAGTTATTTCTAGTTTGTCAAAAGAAAATGAAAATCAATTATTTAATACTGTGTATGTTGATGAAAGTGAGGCACAAAAATTATTAGATAATGAGGAAATTGATGGATACATATTATTAAAGGAAGATAATAATCCCCAAATGATAGTAAAAACAAATGGAATAAATCAAACTATTATAAAGAGTGTGCTAGATGAATATTATCAAATGTCTAATGCAACAACTCAAATGATAAATTATAATCCAGAAATTTTATATAATGGTGTATTAGAAACATTATATGAAGAAAAGAATTATATTACAGATGATTCAAACGAAAATATAGATTTCAGTATAAATTACTTTTTTACTCTTATTGCAATGACTTGTTTATACGGAAGTTTAATTGGTCTTGAAGTTATAAAAGACTGTGAGGCTAATTTAAGTAAAAAAGGAGCAAGAATGTGTATGGCTCCAGTAAATAAATTTAAAATGATATTAGCAGGATTACTTGCAGGTTATGTCATTCAACTTGTAGCACTTGCATTATTGTTCTTATATTTGATATTTGTATTTAATATAAATTTTGGAAATCAAATATTACCAACAGTAGTGTTAGCAATGGTTGGATGCTTAGCAGGTACATCATTAGGAACTTTTGTTGGAGTTTCTAACAGAAAATCAGAAGGATTTAAAATAGGAATATTAATTTCTGTAACAATGACTTGTTGTTTCTTTTCTGGAATGATGGGAGTTATTGATATAAAAGTATTCTTTGATGAAACATTCCCATTGCTTGCTAAAATAAATCCAGTAAATATTATTACTGATGGTTTATATTCATTATTTGCTTACGATAATTTAGATGTTTATTATAATTGTTTAGCAAGAATATCAATTTTTTCTCTGGTATTAATAGCATTATCTTTTATGTTTATAAGGAGGAAAAAATATGATAGTATTTAAGAATTATTTTAATATAGTTAAAAGACATTTAGGTATTATAATAATGTTTTCTGCTATCTCTATCGGAGTATCTGTTATAAATACAAGTTATACAAGTACAGAAGATTATGTTAGTGTAGAGCCCAAAATAGCAGTAATAAATTATGATGAGTCTTCTTTGTCTAATAATTTTGTAGATTACATTACAGAACGAGCAGAAATAGTAGAAGTTGAAGATAATGAAAAAGCAATTCAGGATACTTTATATTTGAATAAAGTAGATTCTATTTTAATAATACCTGACAACTTTGGCGCAAATCTTTTAATGGGAAATGAACCAAATGTAAAAATTAAAAAATCCACACAAAATGTTTCAGAATATACTGAACTTTTGGTTAACAGATATTTTAAAATAGCAGAAAATTATTCAAAAGTTGGTATGACCGAAAATGAAATAATTAATAATATAGAAAAAGATATTCAAAATGAGATTGAAGTAAAAGTTTCAAGTGAAAATCAATCTGATATGGAAAAGTTAGCGGTTTATTATAGTTTTGAAAATTATGCTTTCCTATCAATATTTACATTTATAATTGGAATAATAATGTGCATATTTAATAAGGAAACAATAAGAAAAAGAAATAATGTAAGCAAACTAAATCCTAAAAGTTTTTTAAATCAATTGTTTTTAGGACATATGACATTAACTTTAAGTATATGGGCAATTTTTATTTTAATAAGTGTTATTCTTTATAAAGATTTGATGTTTACTATAAACGGATTACTGTTAATACTTAATTCGTTATGTTTTGCAATTACTGCTACAAGTTTAGCTTATTTGATAGGATGTTTAATTAAGAATGAAAATGTAATTTCTGGAATACAAAATGTAATTTCATTAGGATTAAGTTTTATTTCAGGATGTTTTGTTCCGATTGAATGGTTAGACACAAATATAATTAATTTTTCTAAAATATTTCCTTCATATTGGTTTATACAAGGAAATTATGATATAACCAAATTATCAACATTTAATTATGAAACTATACAACCTGTTATTCAAAATTGTGGAATAATATTAGCATTTGGAATTATATACTTTTCCATTAGCAAGATTATAATTGCAAAAAAAGTCAAAAACTAATAT
>CALVSP010000082.1 GCA_944359065.1 uncultured Bacilli bacterium | reverse complement strand
GAGGAAAATGAGAGAAGAACTTTAGCTGAATTTGAACAATATAAAGATCAACAAAAAATGATTGAAGCTATGAAAAGAAAAATCAAACAATTACAAGAATTTGGTAAATTAGCTTATCCAGGGGGAGAATCATTTTTTAAAAGAGCAGCAAGTATTCAAAAGAGATTAGATAAAATTGAACTTTTAGATAAACCTGAAACTGCGAAAGAAATTCCATTGAATTTTCAAATGACTGATAGATCAGGCAAGCAAGTTTTAATGGTGAGAGATTTTGATTTGACTGTGGCTGATAAAGATTTATTAGATCAAGTATCATTTGATGTTGCATTTAAAGATAGAACTTGTTTGATGGGGAAAAATGGTAGTGGAAAATCAACTTTGATTAAATATATAATGGGTTTATATGAAAATGAACAGGAAGATAATCATGTTAGAATTGGTAGTAATGTGATGGTAGGGTACATTCCTCAAACAATAACATTTGAAGATGATAATGCAACTATTTTAGATGTTGCTAGGAAAAGTTATTATGGTAGTGAAACTCATTTAAGAGCATCATTAGCAAAATTTATGTTTAACGGAGAAAACGTATTTAAACGTGTTGGAACTTTATCAGGTGGTGAAAAAGTCCGCTTAAAATTATTTGAATTAATGCAGAAAAATGTCAATTTATTAATTATGGATGAACCTACTAACCATATTGATATAACAACACAAGAGGTTTTAGAAGAAGCATTAAAAGAGTATCCTGGTACTATTTTGTTTATATCACATGACAGATATTTTATTAATGAAATAGCTCAAAAGATTCTTTATATAGAAGATAAAGGAATTACAGAATATTTAGGTAATTATGATGATTATCGTGATACTAAAGAAAAACAATTATCATTAACTAAAGGGAGAAATAGATAAAAATGAATCCAACAGTTATGTTTGTAAGATTATCGGAAAATTGTAATGCTGGTTGCTTTATGTGTTATTTTGCACATCAACATGGCTTATATAATATTACAGATGAACAATTTGATTCTCTTATTCAATATATGAACGATAAAGGCACATATAACCTTATTAGGTTTACTGGCGGGGAGCCACTATTACATAAAAATATTATTAATTATATAAAAAAGAGTCATGATGCAGGTTACCAAACATCAATTATTACAAATGGCTATTTGTTACCTAATTATGGACAGAAATTAGTAGATGCAGGGTTGGATCAAGTAATCATTAGTATAGATGGTAGTAAACCAGAGATACATGATAAATTAAGAGGTTTGAAAAGTGGACTTGAAAGAATAAAAAAAGGCATTGAGATAATGCGTGAACAAAACCCCGATATTATGTTAAGAGCCAATACTGTTGTTAGTCCATATAATATTGCAGATATGGTTGATTTACATAATATGTTAGAAGAATTACATTTTAACTCGTGGTCTATAATTCCAATTAGACCAACAGATAGTCCTGATACCTTATGGAATCCAAAAGATATTGAATTTTACAAAGAAAAATATAATGAGTTTTTAAAAAACATAGATAAGCATAATTCTGTTGAACTATTAGGATATTCTAAAGCATGGGCTGGAGAAAATGATGAAGAAATAAGTAAAACATTTAATAATCAATTTAGAATAAATCCAACAAATAAATGTAATTTAGTTGATTATGTAAGATTTTATATTCCTGATAAAGACTTGGTAGTTCCATGTAATTGTGCTGCTCACAGAATTAACCAAATTGAAGCTGATTATTCTATTGAAAGTGATAAATACAAAAAAGCAGATATAATGGCAGAGTGGTTAAAAGAGAATGGAAAAAGTCATTGTACTGGTTGTGAGCCTTTAAATGCTTATGTAGCAGATAATCCTAAAATATTAACTAAAAAGGACTTTAAATATTAAACTTTAATATATAAAATAATTTTATATGCTATAAAGAATTTGGAAGATTTCAAATTCTTTTTTTTATAATATAATTAAGGTAAGAATTTAGGTGGGAAAATGTTAAAATATTATGAATATTCAAAAATAAAAGATAACTTGAAAAGTCAACAATTATTAGAAAAATTATATAACGTAACAAAAGAATTAGAAATAGACTATCCTAATCATTATCATTGGTTTCATGAAAAATTTTGTAAAGAATTAGATGGAAAAGCTCGAGAAATTGTTTTTTGCTTAAATAATGATGTTCCTATTGGAGTTGTTTTCTTAAAAAACTCAAAAGAGGAAAAGAAAATATGTACAATTTATGTTGAGAAAACATACAGAAATATTGGAATAGGTACAAAATTATTATTAAAATCATTTGCTTTTTTAAATACTACAAAGCCTCTTATTACTATGCCAGAATATAAAGTAAAAGAATTCAATAATATTATAAAAAACTATAATTGGGAAAAAACAGAAAAAATTGAATCATGCTATTCTGAAAAAAATGAAATAGTATTTAATGGAATTTTGAAATAATAGAAAGAGGAAATATATGAAAATAACTGTTGCAGGTGTTGGCTATGTTGGATTATCTTTGGCTACATTATTAAGTCAAGATAATGAGGTGATTGCTTATGATATTGATAATATTAAAATAGATTTAATAAATAAAAGAATATCTCCAATAAAGGATAAAGATATAGAAACTTTTTTAAAAACAAAAAAGTTAAATTTACAAGCTACAAGCGATTATAAATTGGCATTTAAAGATTCTGAATATATTATAATATGTACTCCTACTAATTATGATGAAAAAACTAATGAATTTGATACCACCTCGGTAGAAAATGTAATTCAAAAAATATTGAGAACAAACTCATCTTCAACAATTGTAATTAAAAGTACTGTTCCAGTTGGTTATACAGATAAAATTAAAGAGCAATATAAAATTAATTCTATTATTTTTTCTCCAGAATTTTTAAGAGAAGGTAGTGCGTTATTTGATAATTTATATCCAAGTAGAATAATTGTTGGAGGTCAAAGTATAAAAGGAATAGAATTTGCAGAATTATTAAAAAAAGCATCTTTAAAAAAAGATGTTGAGATTAAGATTATGAAATCATCAGAAGCAGAGGCTGTAAAATTATTTGCAAATACATACCTAGCATTAAGAATTGCTTTCTTTAATGAACTTGATACTTTTGCAGAATCTAAAAATTTAGATCCAAAAAGTATTATTGATGGCATATCATCAGATAGTAGAATAGGTAATTATTATAATAATCCGTCATTTGGATATGGTGGTTATTGTTTACCCAAAGATACAAAACAATTAAAATCAAATTATAATAATATTCCAGAAAATTTAATCAGTGCAATAATTAATAGCAATGAAACAAGAAAAAAATATATATGTGAGTCGATATTAAAATATAATCCAAGTGTCATTGGTATATATAGATTAACCATGAAAAAAG
>CALVSP010000081.1 GCA_944359065.1 uncultured Bacilli bacterium | reverse complement strand
TTTAAGGTGTTTGATATCTAATTTTATAACAAAGGAAGCTAATATAACAGGTTTAGTTACTTATTTAGATTTAAATGATTTGTGGGAAAAGGAAACCTTAAAACTTTTGGATTATAAACGC
The DNA here is from genome assembly GCA_944359065.1 of uncultured Bacilli bacterium. GTDB lineage: Bacteria > Bacillota_I > Bacilli_A > RF39 > UBA660 > Faecisoma. Next base: position 3,340 of record CALVSP010000081.1, on the reverse strand, counting down.
AATAATTATTATCAGGTGTATAAAGAGAAAGGTTATTTGATAGAAGATGTAACAGAAGAGTTTATCAAAATAGTTTTTCAGTAGTTTAGAAAGGATTTTGTTTGTATGATGTTGAATAAAATAGATAAATTGATTGTTGCTCAGATTTTTAGCTTATTGATATGTATTTTTTTAAGTATTTTGAAAGTTAAACATTTTTTGTTAATAATGATCATTTGTGCTAGTTTTGTATTTTTAAAAATAGTCAAAGATATCACTAAAAACTATTTTTCCCTTCCATTTATTTTTGCTTTTTTTCATGTTTTATATGGCTTATCTGGAGTTGTTGCTGTTACTTGGGGTGATGGATTATCGTCTACTTATGGTCAAGAATTTAACATTTATCCGTATTTAATTTTATATACATTGTGTACTTTAGCTTTGACTATTGGTATGTATTTATGCAACTTAAAATGTAATAAGGAAGATAGTGAAAATTTAAAATTTGATAAAAATATTTCTGATTATTTTTTTATTGTTGCTTGCCTTGGATTATTGTCAACCACTTTATTTGAATTTATTAATTTTTTTAGGGTTGGTGGTTGGGAAACATTATTGAAAGGTAAGGCAATTTATCAAGCTGCAGTTGATGAACTTTTCTTGACTTTACCTACACAATTGATTTTTCAAGTATCTTTAGCTAGTTTAGGGGTTTATATCATATTACATTATTTTGAAAAAAAACAAATTTTAGTAAAAAAAATAATTATGTGTTTATGTTTTGCTATTCCTTATTTGAGCATGTTACTTTTTTTAGGAAGAAGAGGTCCACTTTTAGCTTGCTTATTAATAATGATTTTAGCTATTTCTCAAATTAAACCAGTAAAAAAAATTACAGCAAAAATGTTTGTTGTTTTATTAGGTGCTTATCTTTGTCTTGCTTCATTGTATGGTATTAGAAATTATGTCAGTTTAGCTTTTACAGATTTTGATATGTTTGTCTTTAAAGTTTTTGACAAAAGAAATGTCGTTAATTCTTTAAACCCAGGAATAAATGAATTTGGCTGTACTTTTGGAAATTTTAATAAATTGTATATATCAGATGATTATGAATTTTTATATGGTAAAAGTTATATTCAAGGAATTACACATTTTATCCCTTCTTATTTTTATCCTGGTGATAAACCACAAATGATTACATATCAGTTTAGAGATAAGTATTTTCAAAGTAAAGCAGAGATTTCTAGTATTGCTAGTACAGCTTTTTCCTCAATTATGGAAGCATATTGGAATTTCGGATATTTAGGTTTTATAATTTATTTATTTTTAGGGGTTTTGATAATTTTATTTGATAAGGTGTGGAAATATAAAAATTGTTTTATATTGTTACTTTATATTGCTGTTTGTCCTTTAATGTATAGTTTTCACCGATCAGATTTTGCTCATGTTTCTTCGGAATTTATTTTAATAGTTTTAATGATATTTGTTATTTATATGTTTTATAAAAATATATATAAAAGATTTTGCTTGTTAAAAAATAAATAATTTTTTGAAAAGGTGGTGAAAAATGCGAAAATATAAGGTTATATATAATATTTTAACAACTTTTGTATTACAAGTAATTATATTATTAAGTGGTTTTTTGGTCCAAAAACTTATTATTCAAGCTTTTGGTTCAGATGTTAATGGATTAGTTGTTTCTATTACTCAATTTTTAGGATATATTACTTTATTAGAATCTGGGATTGGGCCAGTTATAAAAGCTGCACTTTATAAACCGATTGTGAATAAAAATAGGGATGAGATATTAGGAATATTGAAATCTAGTGATAGCTTTTTTAAAAAATTATCTTATATATTTTTAGTATATATTGTATTTTTGTGTTTTATATATCCTTTTATTGTTTTAGAAAATTTTGATTTCTTTTTTACTTTTTCTTTAATCATAATTATTTCAGTAAGCACTTTTTTTGAATATTATTTAGGGATGACATATAAGTTATATTTACAATCAATTCAAAAAAATTATGTAATTTCTTATATTCAAATAATTACTTATATTTTAAATACATTAGCTGTTATTTTATTGATAAAACTTCATTTTAGTATTCAGGTAATAAAGTTAGCAACGGCTTTTATATTTGTATTAAGACCAATTATGCAAAGTGTGTATGTTAAGAAAAAATATAATATAGATATTAAAAAATGGAATAAAAAAATTCCTATTAAACAAAAATGGGAGGGCTTATCTCAGCATATAGCAGCAACTATTCATAGGAATACAGATGTTGTTATATTAACTTTTTTAACTTCTACTTCAGTGATATCTGTTTATTCTGTATATTTGTTAATTATTAATGGAATTAGAAATTTAACAAAATCTTTAGTAAGTGGTGTTGATGCTTTTTTTGGCAATATGTTGGCGATTGGAAATAAAAAAGTTTTAAATAAAAAAATAAAGATTTATGAAGTGGTTTATTTTTCTTTGATTACTGTAATATTTACTTCAACTTTCTTATTATGTTTGCCTTTTATAAAAGTTTATACGAACGGAATAAAAGATGCAGATTACTATAAACCTTTCTTTGCGTTTCTTTTGATATTGTCAGAATTTATTTGGACGATAAGACAACCATATAATGAACTGATAAAGGCGGGAGGATATTTTAAAGAAACAAGAGTTGGTGCTTGGCTGGAGGCAGGAGTCAATATTATTTTGTCACTTTTTTTCACAATTAAATATGGAATGATTGGTGTAGCAATTGGTACATTGATTTCAATGTTTATTAGATTTTTTGAATTTATTTATTTTGCTTCTGTACATATTTTAGATAGAAAATTAAGTGTTATGGGAAAGTATATTTTTGTTATTTTTTTAGAAGTATCTTTGTGCTTGTTCATAGTTGGTATGATTCCTTTCCCAGATCCACTAAATTATTTTGATTGGTTTGTTCAAGCCACTATAACATTATTAGCAGTAACATTAATAGTTTTATTTATTGATTTAGTTTTTTATAGAGCAGAGATAAAAACAATTATAGATATGTTTAGAAAGGAAAAGAAAGTTTAATATGAGTATTTTAAAACATTTTTTATATAAAAAAGCAAATTTTGAATCTAGAGCTAAGATGCTTAGAAAACTTGGCGTAAAAATAGGTAATAATAGTGAAATATATTCTAGTGTTTCTTTTGGTAGTGAACCTTATTTAATTTCAATTGGTAATTTCGTGAGAATTTCAGAGGGAGTTAAATTAATAACTCATGATGGAGGTATGTGGGTATTACGTAATATGAAAAAACTAGAAAATGCTGATTATTTTGGAAAAATTAAAATTGGAAATAATGTACATATTGGTATGAA
>CALVSP010000080.1 GCA_944359065.1 uncultured Bacilli bacterium | reverse complement strand
TATAATGGTTCTCCATCAATATATTCTCTAAGTAAATACTCTTTATTTTCATACAAGTTATAATAATAAACATTGGCGACACTCATTTTCCCCTTCAAATATTTTAATACATCATATTCTTCTTTTAAAGTGTCGTTTCCTTTAATATTTTGAACTTTTAAAATAGCATCTTGATTCTCTCTTGTCTTTACACGATAAACTAAACAACCAGAAAGTCCTAATTTTTCTTGTTGTAATGTTTCTATTTTAATCAAATCTAATAACTTTTTATCATCAATAATTATTTTATTTGTGGTTTTTTTAATTCTACAAACTAAATATTCACTATCATCATAATTTTCATTAATATACTTAATAAAATCCTCTTTATCTTCATATATACCAAAATTTTCTAAATTTATAATATTAAGTACATCATCTAAACTATTATACCTTTTTACTGATGTAATTTGAATTTCTAATTCTTCATTTGTATTTCCATTAATTAATTCGCACATTTCTAAATATTCTAAATTTAAACTATTATCAAATATTTTATAAGTTTGTCTATCATTTTTTATGTTCTCAAATTCTTTTCTATTGCAGTCTATCTTTTTAATCATTTTCAGTTAACACTCCTTTCAAACACTTAATAAACTCTTTTATTACAAAATTATTATTCTTATTTTGCATAGCAACATTAACTGAATATATATCAGCAGTTGTTTTTGATGAAATAATACATAAATTGCCTTTTTCTATTTCATCTCTTACTATTTCTTCATTAATATAGCCAATACCAATTCCTGCTTTTAATAACTCCTTTGATACTGTAGCAGAATTACTAATCGCTTTTACTATAAATTTAATATTTTTATCATCGATCCCTAATTCTTTACCTAAATTAGTGCTACTATCAGGAACTATTATAGGTACAATTGTTTCACTTGATTTTTTTTCATTTAATATATTTTTATATTTTGGTATCCCTACACATACTATATTATTGTTTTTTATTTTCTTTATATCTATGCCAGATAGATTCATATTTTTTGAAGAATTAAAAATCACAACATCTAATTTCTTTGCTTGTAAATCTTTAAACATAATGTCTTCATTTTTACATCTTATTACTACTTTGACATTAGGAAATTTAGTTTGAAATTTTTTTAATGATTCCGAAAAGGATAAAAGTGGTAAATTAAGTGAAACACCTACATTTATTTCAGTTATCTCTTTTTTATTTAACTCTTGTATAATATTAATACCTGATGAAATATTATCATTAGCCGTACTTACATATTCATATAAAATTGCACCTGCTTTAGTTAAACGAACACCAAAATTTCCTCTTTCAAAAAGTTTAGTATCTAATAAATCTTCAAGTTTACCAATACTATATGAAACCGCAGGTTGTTTTACTCTCAATATTTGAGATGCTTTAGAAAATGAATCCACTTCGGCACAAACTTTAAATATAAACAATAATCCATAATCCAAATTAGAAAAATTCATAAGAAACCACCACCAATTAGGTTTATTATAGCATAAATATCTTTAATTTAACATTCGATATAACTACGAATAGCATTTTTAATAATATCTATTTGATCCAAAAAGCCATTAGTTGTATCAATGTTAAAAGCCTTACCATTTACTACTGAATTGATAGACTTAACAAGTTCTGATTGTCTATATTTCTTATCCACAAAAACTATTGTTTCAATACCCAAAGCACTTGCCCAACCTAACTCGACAGAAACCCCCATAGAATCTTCAGGAAACGCAATCAATAAGTCTGTATTTTGAATTTCATTAAAATCTGCTGTTGTGCAATCAGATCCATACATTTTCTTTTTACCATATTCTTCTCGATCTAATGCTAAAAATGTTATTGAACTAATACCTTGACAGAATTCGTAAATGTCTTTGATAAAAAGTTCAAAATCTTTACATATACCATCAGCAGTTAAATATTTTGATATTGGACAAGCTATAAAAATTTTTTTATATTTCATTTGTTTCTCCTTCAATTAAATTTATTAATATTTTTCTAATATCTTCTACACCGTTTCCCTCTATTTTGAAATCACTTTTTTCTTTCTTCTTATAATCTTGCTTCAATATAAGGTTAAATTGCTCTATAAATTTATTTTCAAAATTGGAATTAACTAATTCAGTTATAAACTCATATATTTTATCTACAACATAAGTTTCTCCTTTGGGTAAAATACTTTGTAAATAATCTAAATTAAGTTTTTGCGTATCCCAATTAATTGTTTTATATTCATCTAATATTTTTTTAGCATATTCTATATTGTAAAATTGGCTTAAATTCTGTGGTGGTAAAATAATAGTTGGTTTATGCAATGATTCAGTTTCATATATTGTAGTTAATCCTGGCGATGTTAAAAATAATTTTGCATTATTTATTGATGAAATAAAATCTTTTTGTTGTAATGTTTCTACTTTAATATTTCTACTATCTATGCCTTCATTTTTTAATTCATTTAATATGCTTATTTTAGCAGTAGTGCCACAGGTAATAATTATTTTTTCAGATTTAAAAATCTTTAAAAGTGGTATGATTACTGTCTTGATGTAAGACTCTCCATTTCCTATGGGAGAATGTAATCCCCCAACGTTTATATGAATATACTCTTCTTTATATGGTCTATATTTTTTTTCAAATTTACTTTGAATTGGATTAATCCATTTTAAATTTTTTACTTGAGCTAATACTTTTTTAGAAGCCTCTGTTAAATTACAACACTTTTGTGCACAATATACAGTTGCATCTAGTGGTAATAATCCTTCATCAATATCAGCTTGAGTCCACATAAATGGTAAACTATCAACAAATATAACTTTTACATTCAAATTCATTAAAATAGTAGCCAACTCAACATCTAAAACGACAATAGCATAGTCTATATTATATTTTTCTACAAAATTAGAAATTTTCTCTTTATCTTTAGAAAATAGTGTATCTTTAAATATTCCATTGTTAAATATATTCAAATCAAATTCATTTCCACAAGCAAAAAAGTTATATTCATCAGATAAGCCTGTAACGATAGAAGAAACCTTACCAACTGGTCCTAATCCAAAATTATTTGTTCCAATAATTATATTTCTTTTCATTTGAATAACCTCCCATCAATATTCCTAGAGATTTCAATTAATTCATCTAACTCTTTTTTTGTTTTTCCAAAATGAATATATGGATAAATTATTTGTTCTGCATTAAAATTGCAAAAATAATTATCTATTGACTGCATAACTGATCCTTCAAAATCAAAATATTTAAGTCCTTTTTCTTCAAATGCCCATTTAGAAATAGAATATATTATATAAGGACCACTACCTCGTGGTACTTTATCTACTTGCCAAGCATGTAAGCCATATACCCATTCATTATCAAAAGTAACCATGTTTCCAATGATAGGTTTTCCTTCATAATAACCAGTAAAAATTATAGCTTTGTGATGTTTCAATAAATTCAAAGCATTTTTTTTACGACATTCTTGTTCTTCTTTAGTTCCATGAATTGCTATATCAAAATCAAACTTTGCTTGATCATAATCTATAGTAATTTTTAATTTTTTAGATGCACTTTTTATATTATTTCTTAATTTACTATCTAACTCATCT
>CALVSP010000079.1 GCA_944359065.1 uncultured Bacilli bacterium | reverse complement strand
CACAATAACTTTTAATAGCATCCTTATCTATCTCTGAAAAAAATTCTACTTTATAATCACTAATAACTTTCTCATTCCTTAATCTTTCTAAAGCCTTTTCTGGACTCCCAATTCCACTAAAAAATGTTCCTATTTTTAAAATTTTATTTGTCATTATATCAACCCCCTTCTTTTATTCAGACAAATAAAAAAGACCTTTTTTATTAAAGATCTTAAAAAAAATGATTTTTTTAATAATATTATTTTTTAAAAAAAATTTCAGAAACCCTTATATTATAAGGCTTTTTCACTTGTTTTATTGCACCGTGTATAAAGGTATCCCCCATGACCAGCATCCACAACTACCTGTAAATTATTCATAACTTCACCCCTATATTAAAATATGTAATAGTAGGCATTTGGTTACAAAAAAAGATGTATAAACATTTTTTTAATTTGAAATAGTAAAATCCTTACAAAAATATGAGTTTTAGTATAAATTAAAAATCCTTTCTTTTAAATTTATCAATCACAAATATTTAATAATCACATTTTTACTTATATTTATTCATAGAAATAATTTTCTTTAATTTTTTAGTAGAGCCCATAATATCATTTTGACCAATAATCGGTCTAATCATCGCATAGCCATCAATTTTAATACCATTTAATTTAGGTATTGTATGTTCATTAATACCACCAATAACTATTACTGGAATACTTGAAAATTCAGCAATTTTTTTCAGTTCATCTTCCCCTACTACTTTTGCATCTTTTTTAGTATGAGATTTATAAATAGCCCCTACTCCAAGATAAGTAGCTCCATCTGTTATAGCCTTTTGAGCCTCTTCTAAACTAGTTACAGAAACACCAATTATTTTATCTTTACCTAAAATTTTTCTAGCTTCAGTACAAGACATATCATCTTGACCAATATGTATTCCATCTGCATTAATTTTTAATGCAATATCAATATTATCATTTATAATTAAAGGAATGTGATAATAGTCTGTTATCTTCTTTATTCTTTGAGCAATCTCTAAAAAATCAGTAAAAGATTTATTTTTAACTCTAACTTGAACAAATGTTACACCGCCTTGTATAGCTTGTTTAACACATTCTTCAATCTCATAATTTTTATTTATTTCACAGTCAGTGCATAAATACAAACTATAATCAATCATTTTTTACATAAAACCTTTGACTTTTCAGATTTCAAAAATATAAAATTATAAAAACCATCTTCTTTAGCACTAACTGTCATATTTGGCTTATTTATTTTAAAAGCCTCCTCTAAAGACTTTAATTTATCTCTATCTATATAATCAGCAAAAAAACTACAATCATATATATCTTTAGGCCTATTTCCATTTTTGCATAAATATAATGCTTCTAAACTAATAGCATAATACTTAATATTATTATAATAATGTGGAATATCAGAAAAACTAAGTCTAGCAATATCAGGAGAATTATACATACATTCGACAAACTCATTTCCATTTTCATCGATAAAATAATCTTTTTGAATAACTGATAAATCATCTTCTTTTACATACATAAATACAGTTATTGGAATATTAAACATATCCTTATAATACATTTTAAGCATAACCCTTTTAGTCCCATCACCACGGTCGCCAAGTTTTCTATAAAAAGAAAAATTATAATTTTTACATACACTTTCTAACTTATTTAAATCATTCATATTAATAAATATATCTAAATCATGATGATAACGTTCCAAAGGCTTATCAACAAGTAAATATGATAAAATACCACTAGTATAATAATATTCTATTTTATGATCATTAAGCATTTTAGTATATTCGCCAAATATTTCATATATTATTTTATGATTTTCTCTTAAGTGAATAACATTAGGGTTAATATCCATTTGTTTTAACCAAAAATATCTTTGATATATCTTGCTTATGTCTATATTATTTAAATGAGCTAGTTCTAATAGCTGTTTTTCTTTTTCTATATCTGTTAATATTTCATTTTCTATGATATTAAATAATTTAATATCTAGCAAATCATGAGTATCAATTTCATTCATAACCATTCTTCCTTTCAAGAACAAAAGAAACTAATCAATCATATAATTACTACTTAAGGAAACGGATGAGGCATTTTCGTTAATGTATCATCGTATTTCAAACCTAATTTTTTAGGAACTTCAAAAAACCTTTTAGCTCCAAGTCTCGGATAAAGGTGACTTTTATTTAAATCTATTAATGTTGGAGCAATCACCTTCACCACCTTAATATTAGTATTAACTATATCATTTGTCGTTAAATCTTTATAATAAACTTCAATACCATTTTCATCCAGACTATTTAAAACCTCTTTAAATTTAACAGACTCCTTTTTATATTTAATTTTTTTACTCTCAAATAGTAAAATTTTAAAATTATCACCCTGATAATAAAGAAAATGTTCATATAATGTTTTAATCTTATCCGAATCTTTTTGACGCACATCCATAATATTTAATGAATAAAAATAAGTAAACAGACATTCTTTTAAAGCTTTATTTATCGCATAATCAGAATTTAAATTAGCACATGCCCCTATTCCATAATGATATTGCTTTTTATGCAATTTAAAAATAATAGCTAAATAAATTGGAACATTAATATCAGAATATAATTTATAAATTTTAATATTATATTCTGCTTTTATCTTGCTAATTAATTCTTGATTGATTCCATCAATAGTTTTAATATCAATTTCCGGCGGATTGAGTCTTTGCATAAAATTAATCATTAAAGCATCTCTTTCAATTAATTCAAGCAAACCACTTTCAATACAATCATCAATATCAAACCCTGCAGCCATACCAGTTGATGTGGTTTCTGCCACCGGTTTATTTAAATTAAAAGGCAAATAAATTAAACTCGCTGGCCAATACTTATATTTTTTTCTATCAAATATGCTGTATATTTTAGTCCATTCTATTTTGTCCTTATATGGATTTAAAAATGAAGAAAAATTTTCATACTGCTCAAAACTATAAGTTGCAAAATCATCAAATGTTTCATTTGATTTCAAGTCTTTTTTTAACTTTCTAACTATCTCACAAGCTGGAATATAACTCATACAATAACGTTCTAATGCTTCTGCTAAACAACTAGTCATAGCTATTTTCTTATTTTCATTTACTCCTAATCCACCACTGGATACTTCTCTACTACTATTAAATAGTTCAGTAGTATTAGCACTTAAACATTGATACATATAAAGATTATAACAATCTAATTCATGCCTTTCTAACATCGCGTTTATTATTCCAAATTTATCACTAAAAACATCGGTCAACAAACTATATTCCTCACCTAAAATATTCAGTATTTTTTCTTTATTTAAAATTAACTTATTTTTCACAAATTTTCACCCGGAACCTTAATTATTTTATGAACTAATGTTTCACCGTTTTTAAAAATTTCAATAACCTCATTATCTTTTAGACTTTTAGCATATTTATTAATTAAGAACACACATTTTCTTTTAAACATTTTTTTATAAATTTTGGGAGAATAAATACAATTTGATTTTATTCTTTTATAAAACGATACACCATCAAATTTACAATTAATTTTAGGACCAATTAAATATGAACTTTTCGTTTTAGCAACTAAAATATTCTTATTATTAATATTTTGATTTTTCAAAAAATCACTATAAAATAAATATTTATTTTCTGCCATGTTTTAAAATCTTTCCTTCTTTAATATTCATTAAACTGTCTGCCTCTGATGAAAAAACATCTAAATTATGCATCAATTCTTCTTTTTCTTTAGTTTTAT
>CALVSP010000078.1 GCA_944359065.1 uncultured Bacilli bacterium | reverse complement strand
ATTAAAGAAGTAGAACCACCAAAGGAAGAAGTTGAAGAAAAGCCAATTGAAACTCCTACTGAAGAAGTTAAACCTCCAATTATTGAAGAAACACCAAAAGAAGATGAAGATAATATCGAAAAAGAGCCAGTTATAGAGGACAAACCTGATGAAACGATAAATAATACTCCGAATGAAGAAACTAACGAAAATGAACAGCCAAATGAAGAAATAGAGCAAGAATTAGAAGAAGAAACTACAAAAGAAAATATTTTTGTAAAAATTATAAAAATCATTATTGATTTTATAATTGGAATTTTTAAAAGATAGGTGGTGGTAGAATGGAAATCAATGTAGAATTAATATTCTTATTAGTGCAAGCAATAATAACTGCTATATTAGGTGTATTTACAAAAGATAGTGTAATACCTAGTAAATGGATTCCAATTCAAAATATTGTTATTGGAATTATTTCGGGAATAGTTGCATTAGGTTTTGATCTATTTGCAAATGCACCAATAGCAATTGTAACTTGTTTAGCAATATCTCTTGGTGTTGGTGGCGGTTACGATGCTATTAGAATAAAAGATAAATAAAAAAACTGAAACGAGATTAATTATTTAATTTAGTTTCAGTTTTTTTTTATATAATTTTATTTTGTTCTTCAAATACTTCTAAAGCATATTTTAATGTTGTTTTAATATGTTTTTCATCTTTTTCTAATTCTTTTTTAGGATCAAATGGTATTTCTTCAACAATAAAATCATAATTAGTAAAAAATATATTATTATCAATAATTTTATAAATTAAAATACAAGGTTCATTAATTCCAAATTCTAAAATATCATCTTTTAATTCAGTTATAATATCTTGACCTTCATATGAATTTTTAATTTCATTTTTATCAGAAAAAAAATTTTCTATTTTTTTCCAAGTTTCAATAGAACCTAATCTTTTTCCTTGCTCGATTTGCATAATTGTAAAAGGTGAAAGATTTATTTTTTTTGCTAATTCTTCTTGTGTTAATCCTTCTTTTTTTCTTTTTTCTTTAAGCCAATTTTTCGTTTTCATTTTCTATTTTTATCCCTCCCATAAAACTTTATTTGTTTTTTGTTCTTTCGCTGTTTCTAGCCAAGTTTCATAATTCAAATTTTTTTCATTTTTATCGAATAGTTCGTGATTTCCCCATTCTTTAACATTCCAAAATTCTCTAGATAATAAAACTTCATTGCCATAGTAGTTAATGCTTACTTGCCAATTTTTTAAAAATATAACGTGTTTATTATCTAAAATTAATGCATATCCATAAGGAGTTTTAATTAAATGATTATCGCCTACTTTTACAATAATTTTATTTCCATTTTCAGTATATCTTTTCATAGTTAAATATTTGTTACTATGAATTTCAACATCTAATCCATTAAATCTAAAATTGTCAAAATCATTTATAATTCTTTTCATTTTATCATTCCTTTCAAACTAATATAATTATATCATAAGTCAGTCATTCAGTCAATACTATTTTTAAAAAAACTCCCAAAAAACTCCCAAACATAAAAAAAATATATAAAATATATAAAAAATACAACGAAAAAGTATTAAAAATAAAGAAAAAACAATACAAAACAAATAACTATTGACTGTACGGGACACCATTTTTTGAAAACAAACTCTAAAATAGAGTTTTTTTTATTTATTTCTGGTATAATATAAATGGTGATTATTATGGATAGAATGAATGAACTTATAGAACTAATTAAAAAAGCAAACTATGAATATTATGCAATAGATAATCCAAGTATAACAGATCAAGAATATGATCGATATATGCAAGAATTAATTAAAATTGAAAAATTACATCCAGAGTGGGTCAAAGATGATTCCCCTACAAAAAGAGTAGGTGGTGAAGTAATAAGTCAATTTAAAAAAATTATTCACGAAAAACCAATGTTATCTTTAAGTAATGTATTTAATGAAGAAGAAATAAGAGATTTTGATGAAAAAATAAAAAAAGAAGTAACACCTAATTATGTTTGTGAATTAAAAATAGATGGTTTATCTGTTTCATTATTATATGAAAAAGGAAAATTAGTAAGAGGAGCAACTCGTGGAGATGGAGTTAGTGGTGAAGATATAACGCATAATGTTAAGACAATAAAAACAGTACCATTAGTTATAAATCAGCCTATTGATATTGAAGTTCGTGGCGAAATTTATATGAGTAAAAAAAGCTTTAATCAATTAAATGAAAAAAGAAAACTAGCTAATCAAGAACTATTAGCAAATCCAAGAAATGCTGCTGCTGGTAGTGTTAGGCAACTAGATAGTAAGGTTGCAGCATCAAGAAATTTAGATTGTTTTATCTATCATTTACCTAATCCAGAAGATTATAATATAAAGACTCATTATGAAGCATTAGAATTTATGAAATCTTTGGGATTTAATGTAAATCCTAATATAGAATTAGTAAAAAATGTTGATGAGGTTTTAAATTATATTGATAAATGGACTGAAAAAAGAGAAGAATTACCTTATGAAATAGATGGAATAGTAATTAAAACTAATGATATTAAACAACAACAAATATTGGGTTTTACAAGTAAATATCCAAAATGGGCTACAGCATATAAATTTCCTGCTTTAGAAGTTTTAACTAAATTAAAAGATATTAAATTTACTGTTGGAAGAACTGGACAAGTAACTCCTAATGCTGTTTTAGAGCCAGTTAGGTTAATGGGATCAGTAATATCACGTGCTACACTTCATAATGAAGATTATGTTCTAGCAAAACATATAAAAATCGGTGATATAGTTTCAATTCGCAAAGCTGGTGATGTAATTCCTGAAGTTGTTGCTGTAAAAAAAGAAAGAAGAAAAGGAAATGAAATTGAATTTAAAATGATTGAAAATTGCCCAATTTGTCATTCAAAGCTTGTAAAAAAAGATTCAGCTTATTATTGTGTAAATGATAAATGTGACAAGAAAAAAATAGAAAATTTAATTCATTTCGTTAGTAGAGATGCAATGTATATTGATGGCTTTGGTGATAGAATAATAGAAGATTTTTACAATATGGGCTATTTAAAAGATATAGATGATTTTTATGATTTAAAAAATTATAAAGAAGAATTAATGGAATTAGAAGGATTTGGCGAAAAAAGTATAAATAACTTATTATCTAGTATAGAAAAAAGTAAAAATAATTCTCTTGAAAGATTATTATTTGGTTTAGGAATACGATATGTTGGAAGTAAAACCGCTAAAATATTAGCAAAAAAATATAAAAATATAGATAATTTAATAAATGCTAAATATGAAGAATTATTAGAGGTAAAAGATATTGGAGAAAGAATTGCTAAAAGCGTTGTAGATTATTTTGCTAATGATAATGGAATAATTGAAAAATTGAAAAGACATAATGTTAACATGTTATATTTGGGTAAAACAAATGTAAATGAAAATTTTGAAGGAAAGACGTTTGTTTTGACTGGAACTTTATCTTCTATTACGAGAAATGAGGCAAAAGAAAAAATAGAGGAAATGGGAGGAAATGTAAGTGGAAGTGTTAGTAAGAAAACGGATTTTGTGATAGTAGGTGAAAATCCTGGAAGTAAATATGACGATGCTATAAAACTAAATATTCCTATGCTTGATGAGCAAGATTTTTTGCTAAAAATAAATAATTAAATAAAATAGTATTTTCTTTTACTATTTTTTTTGATATAATGTATTAAAGTAATAGGAGGTTATAAATATGAATGAAGATAAATTAAATGGACAAATACAAATGCCAGAACCAGCTCCAGCACCAATGCCAGAGCCAGCTCCAGCACCAATGCCTGAACCAGCTCCAGCACCAATGCCTGAACCAGCTCCAGCACCAATGCCTGAACCAGCTCCAGCACCAATGCCAGAACCAGCTCCAGCACCAATGCCTGAACCAGCTCCAGCACCAATGCCAGAACCAGCTCCAGCACCAATGCCAGAAC
>CALVSP010000077.1 GCA_944359065.1 uncultured Bacilli bacterium | reverse complement strand
TATACTGAATTAAAAAAAATAGGTATTAGTAAAGAAAATATTAGAGTATGTAACCCTTATAAAGATACTAGAAATGACCTTATTGAAATTATCCAAAATAGTGATATTTTACTTTTGCCAGGTGGAAATCCTGAAATGTTTTTTAAAAAAGTTTTACATGATACGGAATTAATATATTATATTAAACATTTTAAAGGAATAATTATTGGTGAGAGTGCAGGGTGTGAGTTACAATTAAAAAGATATTTTATTACTGCTAAAAATAATTATTATAAGTACTTTGCATTTTATGATGGTTTTGGAGTGTTAGATGATCCTTTTTATATGGATGTCCATTCAGTAAGTAATAAGAGATATTTAGCAAAATTACAAGAAGTTGCTAACAATAAAAATAAAAATGTATATGCTATCTTTGATGATGGTGCACTTATTTATAATAGAGATTTTAATGAATTAGAAATATTTGGTAATGTATTAACTTTTGTACCAAATATTAATTTTTAATAGAATAGAGGTAAGGTAATGAATAAAAGAATTAGTGTAAGAGGAATTGTTATTGAAGATGATGAAATATATACTATTTTTAGAAGAAGAGTTAATACTGATGGAACTTTTAAGGAATATTATGTAATACCTGGTGGGGGATTAGAAAAAGGGGAAATTTTAGAAGAAACATTAAGACGGGAATTAAAGGAAGAACTATCAATAGATGTTGATATTATAGGTTATTTGGGTTTTGATGAGAATGATACTTCTATTGCTCATTTTTTTAAATGTAGAATACTTAATGGTATTCCTACTCTTGGAGGAGAAGAATTAAAAAGATGTTCTAAAGAAAATTACTATGAAGTTAGGAAAGCTAACGTTCATTGTTTAAATAGTATTGATATATTTGCTAAAGATATGATAATGAAAGCATATAATAATGAGTTTATAAAATTATAAATAGTATAAGAGATTTTTTTAAAGTGATATTTAGTATGATTTTAATGATTAAATAATATTTAATAGAGGTATGGAGGAGAAATGATATGAATAAGTTTAATTTAAAAAAGGGTGATAAAGTAGCAATAGTGTCTTTATCTAGTGGTATTTTAGGTGAAAAGTTTGCAGAACATGAATTGAAACTAGGAATAAAAAGATTAAAGGAATTTGGTCTTGTACCGGTAGTAATGAATAATTCTTTAAAAGGAATTGATTATTTAAAAAAGCATCCAGAAGCGAGAGCAAAAGACTTAAAGCAGGCTTTTATGGATAAGGATGTAAAAATGATTATTACTGCTATTGGAGGTGATGATACTTATAAAACTATTCCTTATTTACTAGATGATAGAGAATTTATAAATGCTGTTAAAGATAATCCTAAAATTTTTACAGGTTTTTCTGATACGACAAATAATCATTTTATGCTTCATAAACTAGGTTTGTCTACATTTTATGGTCCATGCTTTTTAGTCGATTTGGCTGAACTTGATAAAGAGATGTTACCATATACAAAGAGTTATTTTGAAAAGTATTTTTCAGATAATGAAATGATAGAAATAAAATCTAGTAAAGTATGGTATGAAGATAGAAAAAGTTATGATGTATCACAAGTTGGTATACCACGAACTATACATAATGAGGTTCATGGCTTTGAAACTATTAAAGGTAGTGGTATAGTTACAGGTAAATTATTTGGTGGCTGTATTGATAGTATGTATGATATGTTTGTTGGAGAACGTTATGGCGATGAAAATATTATTTTTGAAAAATATAAATTACTTCCTACTTTAGATGAGTGGAAGGAAAAAATTTTGTTTTTGGAAACTTCTGAAGAAACTCCTACTCCTTTAAAACTTAAAAAAATATTATTAGAGTTTAAAAGAAGGGGCATCCTTGATAGTGTTAAAGGAATAATTGTGGGTAAACCTATTGATGAAATTTATTATGAAGAATATAAAAAAGTTTATCTCGAAGTAATGAAAGATTGTGCTACTCCTATAATGTATAATATTAATTTTGGTCATGCATCACCTAGATGTTTTTTACAATATGATGCGGAGGCAACTGTAGATTACGATAATAAAACAATTGTAGTCAAATCTAAAAAATTAACTTTGTGATAGTGTTACTTTAAAATTTGTAGCAAAATGGGCCTTTTTACATATTTTAATGTAGAGGTGAATATTATGAATGAGCGAATAGTAACAGGTGTTGTGGTTGATGCAGGACATGGAGGAATAGGAGTATCCCAAAAATAGGGAAATGACTATGAATGCTAATAAATACAAGGAAAAGAGATACTTTAGTAAGAAAAGTGTCTTTTTTAGTAGTATAATATTAATGAGGTGATTATGTTGGAATCAAGTGCTATTTTAGAAATTTTAAATCAATTAGATAATGATAATACTTATAAGAAAATATTTATTAATGGTCCTTGGGGTATAGGTAAGAGTTATTATGTAAATAAATATATAAAAGAACATAATGAAAATTTTATATATATAACTTTATTTGGAAAAACTAGTTTTGATTCTATTGAAAATAGTGTAGCAAGAGAGTTGTTTAAAAAGTTAAGTTCATTGAATAAAAAGAAAATAATATTACATAAATTTGTTAAAAATGTTAAAGCTTCTTTTTCAATTTGTGGCTTTACCATAAATTCTCCTGAGTTGTCTAGAAAAGGTTTGATATCTGAATATAGTACTTTATTAGAGTCTAAATCATTAATTATTGTAATAGATGATTTAGAACGAAAAAGTAATAATATTTTAATTGAAGATATTATGGGGATGATTGAGGAATTTTCACAATTTAATAAAGTGAAGATAGTTATTATTGGTGATGAAAATAATATGATTGATAGTGATAGAAAAAAATGGAATAGGTTTAAAGAAAAAATTATAGAAAAGGAATATAAAATACAAAAATTTTCTGATGAATCTATAAGAAATTTAGTAACTAGTGAAATATGTAGTTATATCGAAGAAATAGAAGTAACTCCTTTTATTAATGATTATATAAAAAAACATGATATTAGAAATTTACGTACAATAATAAAAGGAATTAATTTATTTAAGGAAGTAATTAATAATTATGTTGAAATAAAAGAAAATAAGAAAGTTAATTTGTTAGTTCTGAAGAATTGTATGTCCGTTGCTATTGAATGTACTGAAGAAGTTTATAAGCCAGATGAGAAAAGAGATGATAATGATTCTTTTAAATATGTAATTGATGAAGAAATTAATTCTAGAATTATGAATCATTATTTTAATTCTGTATTTAGTAATAATGATGACACCTGTATTTTAAATTATATATTAGATATATACAAATGTGAATATAGTGCAGATTTAAAAAATAAACTAAATAAAACTATTGATAGTTACTTGGAAGAGAAGAAACCTAATGAAAAAGATAAATTTTATTTATCTATTGATAAAATAACTTTCAAAATTAATAATCTTTATAAACATATGAAAAATGGTAAGTATAAGTTTATTACATTAGATATATTTATTAATGATTTTTATGAAATACTTATATGGAATAGTGCATTAGAATTAAATCTAAATTTAGATGAAGTAGCTTCTGTTTTTTTCGATATTATGTTTAAGAATTATTATGATGTAAATAAAAGTATTTATGAGAATAAAATAAAGTTATTTGGTTTTAAGTTTAAAGAATCTAAAATTTTAAGTGATTTAGCAATTGAATATAATGACAAGATTAAAACAAAATACTTAAGTGATAAATTATTAAATATTGAGAAAACTTTTAAGAACTTAGAATATGATTGTAGTTTATTAGAATGGTTGGATTCTCGTTTTATTGATAATGATAAAGAAATAGTACAAGAAGAATTTATTAAGATTTGTAGAAATAATAATTATTTAGTTCCTGATTTATCTAATGAGATTGATGAAAATACGTGGTCATGGTTTTTAGAAATATGGGAATTATTTTATAAAAGAATGAACGAAGAATATAAAGTTGAATTTAATTTATATGTTAATAGTTTAAAAATTAATAAATTAGTAGAATATAGAATTAATTCATTACAGCAGTATGAACCGTTGGTTAATAATAAATAATATTTATTAATTGTATTATTAAGAGGAGGTAGATATTTATAAATTTAAATTATGCAATATTTAGAAGTGAGCCTATTTTTACATTAAATGATTTAGCACAAATAGGTTCTCATAATAAAAGGGAGAAGAAAGCTTATAATTCCAATCC
>CALVSP010000076.1 GCA_944359065.1 uncultured Bacilli bacterium | reverse complement strand
ATCAATCTATCAATTTTATCAAGATAGTATAAAGCAAACCATTGACTTGATTGATTACCTAATGCTAACCCTCTTTCTAAATTATCAGGTTGTTCATTTATAATTTTTTTTATAAACCAAAATTCATCACCTGTAAAGTCAATCCTTTTTAGATTATTTATTAAAATATTATGGTTAATGCTAGGAAAATATTTGCGAATATCACATTTCAAATAATAGACTTTATTATCATTATTCTTAAAATATTCTTTTTGCAAAAAATATTTCAATCTATCCATTCCATATTTTGTTCCTTTGCCTTTTCTACAAGCAACATTATCATTTATTAGTTTTTTTTCAATCTTTGGAATTAAAACATTATCGCAAAAACATCTTAATACAATTCTATCTCTATATGGAAGAGCTTGTATTAATCTTTCTTTTGGTTCATATATTATAAATTCCTTATATTTTCCTACTTTATATTTCCTTGATATTATTTCTTTTTGTAATTTATAAATATTCTCTGAAATGTTTACTTCAAATCTTATAACTTCACCTTTATGTTGTTTTGATTTTCTACATTTTTTATGTGCATCATATAAGTTTTCAAAGCTAAATATATTTTCTAAATTCATATAATCACCACCAAAAAAGTGCCCCTTTTTAACCTTCAAAAATACATACATATCGTTGTTGGTATGAGCACTAAAATCTATCCACCGCACTATTATAGCGGTTAGAAAAGCAAATAATTCCTTTGCTTTAAAGTTCTGATATATTTTACTTAAAATATATTTCTCTGACCTGTTTTTTAGATTTTATAATCTCTTCAAAAGCAAATCTGGGCGAACAACACCATTGCGTTTGTATCTATATTTGTTGTTCCTATTACCATTCTTATTGACCGCGCGGACAAAGACAAAGCCCTGCGCCAAAGGCGCAAAACTAGCAATGCCGCTAGAATAAATTATTTACTTAATTAAAAACCTTTCGGTTTAAAATCCTTTAATTATTTGTACGACTGTTCCATCTAGAATCGTCGCTTTTCTTCCATGCAGCTATTAAGTTAATAGATTCACCAATTTGAATAGAGATTTGTTTAAATTGCCTAGATAAAATGCAATTTGAATTTTCTGCTACCATTGAAATATATGCTAGCATTTTTAACTTTACTATTGCATCCTTTTGATATTCTTCTCTCTTTTTTTTATTATCTAAGCAATCTATTCTTACAAAATTTGCTTGTAAAAGCAACTCTAATATTTCTAATGATAAATTTTGCATGCGATTAACAAACACCCCTCTATATTTAGCAGGAGATTTTTCAGTAACTGCAATTATATAAGCTCCTAATTTTTTTACAACTGTAATAACCATTAAATCATTTGCATTAAATGGAATCTTTTCAATTCTTTCTAATTCACCATCTTTTTCAATATTTTCTTTTACTTTATTCTTATTAAATTTTTGATTATTTGCTGTTGCCAGAGCTTGTTTTACTGCAACTTTGTCATCAACACTATTTAAATTATCAATAGTATTTTCTAATGTTTTTGGAACTTTAAGATTGTTGGTTCTACTAACTTGTAACATCAAATCACGCCCTTTTCTATATAAATATAACTTAATTACAATATAAAGCACTTCCATAGTATTAGAAGTGTCTTAAAAAGGTAGATTTAGGTACTGCTAACTACTACTTATATATTTTATTTTTAATTGTTTAAAAAATAACTTACAACTGATAGTTCTAAAACTATCCACAATAATGTTTTTCTAATATTTTTTTCCTCAATCAAATTACTTATACAATATTCTTTTACATATGAAATTTTTACAGGTAATTTAATCTTTCTACCATTTATACCAATTACTTTTAAAATCAAATCAGACGCTATACAACTGCCTTCTTCAAAAATAGCCCCATTTTCTTCTTTATTATCATAAAAAAATTCAGTTACATCATCAACTAATCTATTATTTTCTCTAAATTTATCTACCTTACTACTTTTCTGTATTTCTTCTAATTTTGCATTAATTAATTGTTCTAATACATTTTCTACTTCTTCATTAGATAAGTTATTTAATGAAGAAGTAAGTTCTTCTAAATCATAATAATATTTGATTGAGGTAATAATTTTAATTTTGTCATCTAAAATTTCTGATATTTTTTTTACATATTCATTTAAATTTTCTTTTTTCATATCTAGCTCCTTTTTCTTTACTTTATTATTATAACATATTTTCAACGAATAGTATTCGGTTTTTTAGTTAAATTAATATTTAATGGGAAAATATTATTGGTGATAACTATGTTTGATAATAATATAAGATATTGTAGAGAAGAATTAGAGATGACACAAGCTGAACTTGGTTATATATTTGGAGTATCAGATTCAGCTGTTCGCTCTTGGGAAACTGCCCATGACTCTATACCATTACCAAAACTTATTAAATTTTGTAATATGTATGATTATTCATTGGATTTCGTATGTGGTTTAATAAGAAATAATATTAAATATGGGAAATTTACAACTGACAAAATTAAAATAAGTAAAAAACTAAAAGAATTAAGAAACAAATTAGGAATTTCCCAACAAAAATTATCTGATGATTGCAAAATTTCACAAACTACTTATAGTGGTTATGAAACAGGTAACTATTTAATTAACACAACGAATTTATACTATATATGTAAAACCTATAATGTATCAATGGATTGGGTAGTTGGTAGAACGAATAATTCTAAAATTAATAGATAAAAAGCGAGAGTATGCTATAAAAATAACATATTCTCGCTTTTATAGTATATTTAATGAATAATAATAGTCATATACATTTAATTGATTATTAACTTTAATATTAATTTCATTATTATTAAAATCATATTGAAAAATATTAAATAACATTTCAACAGAAAACTTTTGTTTTTCCAATAATGATAATTCCATATACTTTGCTGAAATAAATAGTAGATTATTATATTTAGCAGAGTTGGTGATTAACTTTTTAGAGTTAGGATCAAGTATTAATAATACTTCTTGAAATAACTTAATAAAATTATCAATATTATAGTTTGGTACAAATCCTAAATTTTCAAATAAAT
The DNA here is from genome assembly GCA_944359065.1 of uncultured Bacilli bacterium. GTDB lineage: Bacteria > Bacillota_I > Bacilli_A > RF39 > UBA660 > Faecisoma. The sequence continues at coordinate 1,687 of CALVSP010000076.1, read as the reverse complement.
TTATTGCTAATCTAACTTTATCAATACCACTTAACTTATCTACCATATTAACTAATGTTATAACATTTTCAGTATTATTACTTAATAACATAATATCATCCTTTCTTTTTTTGTCATTTAAGGCAATTTATTTTAAGATACAGATAAGATATTAAGCCTTACATTAAAACTCCAATATAGGCGATTTAATAGGGTTAAATATCATTTTTCTGTACTTATATTTATCACTCTAAAAAGTAAAAAATCAATACTATTTTTTATCTTTTTTATCTACTTAAATCAAAATCATCAGATTTATCATAATCTTTATCTAATTCATCTATATCCTTAACTCTTGTTTTTAAATAATCTGGTGCCTCTACATATTCAAATAACTCATCTTGTTTAGTTGTTCCTCTTGATATTTTAATTACATCATTCATATCAAAATCATTATTATCATAATAATCTTTAACTTCGATAGTTGTTTCATCTTTCGTCTTTTCATTACCAAATTGTAATATTTTTCTAAAAAATTTCTTAATTGCTTCTAATATTGCTTCAATATAGTTTCTTAATTTATTATTTTCTTCAGTTAAGTTTTGATTTCTAGTAGTAAGAGACTTAACTTCTTTTTTTAGATTTGTATTTTCTTTTTCTAATATTTGATGGCTTTTAGTAAATGTTTTTAATTCATTAAATAATTGTTCTATTTTAGGTTGAAATTCTAATACTTTTTTAGTTTCTTTAATAACATTATTCATAGATTCAAAGGTTTCGTTTTTAACCTTAATATATTCATTACCAAAAATAGTATTTTTACTAGATTTCATTTTATCATTTAAATCACTTATGGCTTGTTCTAAATTTTTATTAATAGTTTCAACTTTATTTTCATAATATCTAGTTGTTTTCTTTAATTCTTTTGTTTTTAAATGTTCTCTACTACTTCCTTTAATACCTCTTTCTAAATCAAATCCTTTTTCAGTTAATCTTTCGTGATATTTATCTTGCAATTGTGATAAGTGTATTTTATCTTTTATAAATTGCTTTTTAGATATTGTCCATCTTTCAGTATTAGTTCTTTTATCTAATTTTTTAACAAGTGGTACTACTACACAATGAATATGTGGTGATTTTTCATCTAAATGAATAGTTGCGTGAAGTATTTGTTCTTTTTTATAACCTAAATCATTATAAACAAACTCCATACAAGTATTTGCCCACTTCATTAAATCATCATTACTCATATTTTCAAAGAATTTAGGTGAAGCAGTAAATAATAATTCATCTGCAACACAATTTCGTGATTGATTAAGCATTTGTGTATAACTTCTTTGTCTTTCTTTTCTTTCAGTTTTTTGTTTTTCATTATGTTGTTTTTCATACTCTTTTGTTATCTCTTTAAATCTTTTAACATATTTATAATTTAATGGTACTAATTCTAAATTTTTATAACTATCTTCAATCCTTATATCAGGATTAGAATTATATGCTTTCTTTTCTCTTTGATTATGAGAACCAATTTGTGCTAAATCGTGTGTAGTCATAATAGGTTCGCTTCTAAATATTGCATAATTCATCATATCAATCTCCTCTCTTTTTTAACAAAATAAAAAGAATATGCATTTAACATATTCTAGTGTTTATAAGATACTAACTAAATTGATATAACCTCAAACTTATTCATTTATAAAAGTTGTGTACT
>CALVSP010000075.1 GCA_944359065.1 uncultured Bacilli bacterium | reverse complement strand
TATAGACACTTCCTTTCGTTGATTCTTATTTTATCACTCTCTATCTTTTTGTGTCTATATATCTATACTAACACCAAATATACTATTTGTTCCAATCTTTCTTTATTTTTTCGTAAGTTTTAATAATTGTATCTTTTTGATTCTCAAAGCCATTTTCCATAAACCATTTTATAGAATATTCTGGGTCCATATCATAGGCTTCTTCTACACATTTTATTGGTACGTATGGTATTTTAAAATACAATGCTGCAGCCAATCTATGTGAGCCATCTACAAACCTTAAATATTTATTTACAATAATTGGATAATTATCATCGAATCCATTTTGTTCAAAACTTTTTATTAATTCTCTAAACGCATCTTCATGGTGAGCCATTGATTTATCAATAATCGGTTTTTGAGATACTCGCTTAACTTGCATATCATTGTAGATATCCCACCATTTTCTAGAGTCACCATTAAAATAATTTTCTATTACCTTATATTTAATTATTACGTGTGCGTTATAATAATCATCTCTCATACAATTATTTAATAACCAAAGTGTTGGTACAAAAACTTTTATATCTGGTATTTTAAATAAAGCAAGTAATTCACTATCTTTTTTCATTTTTTAACTCCTAACTTAATATTTTTAATAAATCTTGATTATATATAATGCATAATTCGTGCAATGCTCTTGTCATAGAAACATATAATAATTTCATATCTAATTTATTATTTATATCATAATTATTATTAGTAACATTATATATAATAACACCATCAAATTCTAACCCTTTAGATAAATATCCTGTAGTAATACAAATATTATTAGAAAAATTATAATTTTTTGAAGTGATTTTTTCGATGTTAATTTGCGAATTTAAATCATGATACATCTTATCAACTTCATTCATGTTTTTGCCGATAATTACTATTGTTTTACAGCCTTTTTCTTTCATATAATTAATTTGTTCTAAAATTGATTTTGATGTATTTGTGGCATTTATATATTGAACATCAGTGCCATGTCTTATAACTGGTTCTGCTAATGAATACCCTAATTGTTTATTTATCTTATTTGCTTCATTCATTATTTCTATTGTTGTTCTATAACTCTTATTTAAATACTTAATTGAAATATTATTATCAAAAACTTTTTCAACTACATCTTCCCATGAATTAACAGAACGATTAGAATATAACGATTGAGCCAAATCACCATAAATACTAAATGTACTATTAGGTAAGATCTTTTTTAGCATAAAAAATGTAAATAAATTATAATCTTGAGCTTCATCAATTACTACGTGCCTATAATTTTTGAATTCTTCTGCTCCATTAATTATATAATAAATATACATAAGTGGAGTAAGATCTTCAAATTCTATTATTCCTTTTTTCAGTTCATTTAATTTAATATCTATTTCACAATCAAATTTATTATTGCTTTTTACTTCTACCAATATGTTTTTATAAATATCATAAATATTAAATTTTATTTTTTTAAAATATCTTTTTAAAATATTTGTTCCAGATGCATCCAACTCTTTTTTTAACGATTGATTATCTTTTGCATTTTCCTTTTGTTTATTAGTATTATTTTCTTTTAAAACATTTTTTAAAGATTTATTTAAAATGTCTGTTTTTCTGTCATCAATTTTTTTACTCAATAATAAAATTGCTCTATCAATTCGCTTACTGATAGTATCACTAGTTTTTTTATTTATTGAATAGTATTCTTTTTCTATTTCTAAAAAATTTAATATTTTTATATTTTTATATTCTAAATCACTTTTGGGTAGCATATTTTCTTCAAAATTTTTCATATATTCCTTAATAAACTTTTGGAATTCTAAGGATGTCCTATAATACGAAAAATTATCATCTGGATGTTTAGAATTGCTAACATTAAAATTATCTAATGAATTTTTTATTTCAAAGTTGGTATTTAAATAATGAGAAGCAAAATCTACAAAATCAAATTGTTTAACACCATCAACATCTAAATCTGGAAGAACACTTGATATATAATCTACAAAAAACTTATTTGGCCCAATAACTATATACTGATTGGCATCATAATAATCTCTATTATTATATACCAAATACGCAATATGATGAAGAGCAACAGTTGTTTTACCACTTCCAGCAACTCCTTGAATAATTAAATTATTGACGATTGGCTCTCTTATTATCACATTTTGTTCACTTTGAATAGATGCAACGATATTTTTTAACCTTTTATCTGCACTCACACTTAAATATGGCTTTAATATTTCATCGTTACTAACAGTGTCAACATCATTGAAACTATTTAATATACTGTTTTCAATATCATATTGTCGTTTTAATTGTAATTCTCCAAATATTTTTCCCTCTGGTGCAATATAAGAGGCTGGTCCAACATTAGAATCATAATAAAGGCTAGAAATAGGGGCTCTCCAATCGACAGTAATAACTTTGTTATCATAATCTGTTACACCAATTTTTCCGATATAACATATATCTTTAATTGAAGATTCATTATTATAGAAATCTATTCGTGCAAAATATGGTTTTTTTAAACTGTTTTCTAATTTATTAACTTTGTGAAGTAATCGCTCTTGCTCTGCTATTCTACGTTCTTGGTCTGGATAAAGTGCTGGTAAATTTTTAAGTTTTAACTGTGTATCAGATATAACTTCCTTATAGTCATCTATAGTCTGATGTAAATGTTTTTGCTCAATTACAAATTCTTCTTTATCCATTATTAATTAAATAGCTTTCTAAAACATCTCTTACAACACCTTGCCCACCATTTTTTGAACTAACATAACTGCATATTTCTTTTATTTCTTTTTGTGCATCGTTTGGGCAAGCCGAAAATCCAACCTGTTTTAATGTTTCCAAATCATTTATATCATCACCAATATAAGCAACATTTTGAGGTGTGATGTTTTCTTTTTTACAAATTTCCATTAATATTTGATATTTATTTATAGCTCCCATATATAAATAATCAACTTGCAGTTTCTTTGCCCTATTCTCTACAATGCTTGTTGTTTCTCCTGTTATAATACCTGTCTTAATTCCATTTTCTCGTAATATTCTTATAGCTACTCCATCTTTAGTATTAAATTTTTTCCCCTCTACACCATTATCAAAGTAATACATACCTCCATCTGTTAATACGCCATCACAATCAGTAAGTACTATTTTTAAATTTTGTAATAATTTCAAGATAATCATCCCCTTTGCACATACCATATTTTATCATATTTTCATTATTTTTAATACTAATTATTATTTTTTTACATCAGATAGTAATTACCTTTATACCTCAACACAATGAAAAAAATGATCAAATTTTAAATAGTATTATAAACTCATCTCCATATCATCTTTATCTCTATCATTACCTTTTCTAGTTTTATAATAATTAGGTATATTAGCATACCCAAAAAGTTCATCTTCTTTAGTAGTACCATTTGAAATATCATAAACATCATTACTATCGAAATCTTTATTGTCATAACATTCCTTTATTTCGCTTGTAGTAGCTTCTTTTGTAGGTTCATTACCAATTTGTAATAAATGCCTAAAAAAGTGCTTTATTGCCTCTAATATGGCTTTAATATAGGCTTTTAAAGTATTATTCTCTTTTGTAAGATTTTGATTTCTAGTAGTTAATGCTTTAATTTCTCTTTTCATATTTTGATTTTCTTTTTCCAAACTCTGATGACTTTTAGTAAAACTATCTACTTCATTAAATAAATTCTTTATTTTCGGTTCTATTTCTATCGCTTTTTTTGTTTCTTTAATAACTTTATTCATACTATCAAAAGTTTCCTTTTCTACTAAAACATGAGTTTTATTAAAAGGAATATTCTTGGTAGTTTTTTGTTTCTCATTAAATTCTTTCATAGCTTCATCTATTTTAGAGTTTAAAACATCTACTTTCTGTTCATAATATCTAGTAGTCTTTTTAAGCTCTCTAACTTTTTGATGTTTTGCATCACTGCCTTTAATACCACGTTCTAAATCATAACCCTTATCATTTAATCTTTTATGGTATTTATCTTGTAATTCTGACAAATGAATTTTATCTTTAATATAGGCTTTTTTAGAAATAGTATATCTTTCTGTATTAGTTCTTTTATCAAACTTTTTAATTAAAGGTATTACTACACAATGTAAATGAGGAGTTTCCTCATCTAAATGGACTGTTGCGTGTAATATCTGTTCTTTAGTGTAACCCAAATCTTCATAAACGAACTCCATACAAGTTTCAGCCCACTCTTTTATATCTTCCCTACTCATATTATCAAAAAACTTATGTGTTGCTGTAAAAAGCAATTCATCAGCTACTACATTTTTAGACTTATTAAGCATTTGATTAAAAGTTTTTCTTCTATCAGCTCGTTCAGTTTTCATTCTCTCATTATGTTCTTTTTCATAGTCTTTAACCTTATTTTTAAAACCTTTAACATACTTCTCTTGTAATGGTACTATTTCTATATTATCTTTAGTTAATTCTAATTTTATATTCGGATTAGAATTATAGGCTTTCTTTTCTCTTTTATTATGTGATCCAATCTGTGCTAAATCATTCAAAGTATAAACTGGCTCACTTCTAAATATTGCATAATTAATAATATCTACCTCCTTTTATGCAAAATAAAAAGATATGATTGCTCATACCTTTCGTGGATATAACCTTAAACTATTAAATTTTTTTGTTGCGTACTTACGCGCGTTAGGACATAAACTCCATCACTGTTTTTTAAAATTATTTGTTCATGATTATTTGTTTTATTTTTTAAAGATACTCTAAATTT
>CALVSP010000074.1 GCA_944359065.1 uncultured Bacilli bacterium | reverse complement strand
TTATAATATAAATCAAACTACAAAACTGCCTATTAATGTTAATATAAAATAATGGTAAGTTTAATCCGCTTACCATTTTTTTGAAAAATATTACCTAATTATTACCTAAAGTTTTTTTAAGTTCTAAAATCTTATAAAAAATAAAAGCGGAGCCATAAGGCTCCTTCAGGGGGCGAAGTTGTTTAGTCCCTTTTTGTTTTATAACTTCATTTTTTCCTTATTTTTCAACCTTTTTTATTTAAATTATATTAAAGTAAATTAAATATAATTAAGAAAAATTTAAAAAAATATTACCTAATTATTACCTAAAATTAGCTTACTTCTTTTCATCAAATTGCAATTCATTATTTTAATTATTTAGTACTCTAAAACAAATAAACAGAAATGTATTTATTTAATTGTCAAAATTAATTTATCACCACAATACAAGAATAATGTTTTATCTATTCTTTTCGTTTCTAAAGGATTATTAATAAATCCTCTATCTTCATTAGCAATTTCTTCAAATGGTCCACAAGTCATTAAACATACAAGTGGACTATGTTTATTAGGTTCAGACGTTAACAATACTATTTTTTTTGCACTATCTATAAATGGTTCTACTTTACCTATTAAAATATCATTATCAAAATATTCTGTATCTTGAGCCAATGAAATAATACATATTGTAATTTCTTTTAATAATTTTTTATTATCTTTAAAAAAATCAATGTTTAAATCTACACCAATAATCTTCCATTCATTAATCCATGTTTTCCAATTAAAACCATTATATCCCTTAATTTTATTTTTTTTATTTTTTTTATATGAATTATTAATCGCATTTTTTATATTGTCTTTTATTATGCCTTCATCTCTAGTTCTATGAGCTATTAGGTCACAAAATTCTTTTACGAAATGACATCTAGAATCATCTATTTGTTCTCTAATAAATATTAAAAAACCCAAAATATCATATTCATCAAACAAATAATTTTCAATTAGATATTTGTAGTGACTTAATATTACATCATTTTTCACAAAATACACCTGCTTTTTTCTTACAAAATTTATTATAATTTCAAATCTCTAACAAACTTAAAATAATTTATATTAACATCATAGTCAACTTTCACCTTCATATTACTATTTGTTTTTGAGATATTTAAATCTCAACTACAACTATAGAATAAATAGAATAGTAAAACCAACTACTTAAATAATTTAATTTAATTCATGTTCTATTTTTACTCCCTCATAAGACTCACAAATATATTCCCATACTCTAGCTCGTTTCTCTAAAGTTAAAGTATTTGCAGGATCATTTATAATGCACATCTCAATTTTTTTGTCAGTTTGCTTAACCACACATAAATAATATTGTTTTGGATGTTGACTAGCTGTTAACAGTTCATTGTTTGTCATAACAAACATATCTCCTAAATCATTAACACTTTTAACCTCATAGTATCTTTTTGTACCATCTTTATAAATAGCTTCTAAATCATAACCAATATTTCTTTTAGAAACGTCTATTACTTCTAAAATATCTTTATCTTCTTCTAATACAAGTTTAACATTTTCTTCAACACTTCTCCATTTTGGAATAACATTTTTTTTGCTAAAAATATGCATATTACTAATATTATTCTGTTGTATAGTATTGAAGTTTTTATCAACATTATTAAATACACTATTAACTGCTTTATTATCAATACTATTATCAAAACCACTATTATTACTACTATTGAATTTTATACCAAACTTAATAAAAAAATGCTCTACTCTTTGTATATTATTTACAATGCTAATTAATTCACTTATAAAGTTTTCATCAATATCATCTATAGTATTAACATTTTCTAATGTTATAATATTATTTTGTTTGTCTTTAAACAAGTAGCCTTTTTTTATTATTTCCTTTATTTCGTTTGGCATATTAAATTCATATTTTTCAATAAGATTTTTTAAAATATTAATTCTAGTATAATGACTAAACTTTTTGCTAGAAATTTCGTTTAAAAAATCTGTTATATCTATTTGTTTTATTTTAAAAACAGAAAATATTTTCTCTAATCCATCTATTTTCTCAAGCAATTCTCTTTTGATGATATATTTATCTTTTATATTCAACAAATCTAAATCATCATCAGATAACCATATTGGTTGAAGACATATCTTATTGTATCCATAATATTCTTTCAAGTGACTAACAAATTTTTCTTGCAAATCGTCATAAAAATAATCATTTATATTTTTTCCTATTATATTGCTCAATTGATTAAGCTCAATTTTTGATATTACATTTAAAATGCTGAATTTATCATTTTCATTTTTAATAATATTCATGATTAAAAAATACATTTGTTTTGCAACATTATTAATTGTATCTTTAGTTTCGTCATCAAGTATAATTCTAGTTCTTGAAGGATCAGTTGAAAAATCGCCATTTATTTTACATGGAATTGAAAATTTATCCTTTGTTGGCATAAAAGAATGAATATAATTTTCATCTTTTGTTGGTATAGCTTGTCCGTTTTCAAATTGGAATGCAATGCTGGTATTGTAATTCTTGTTATTAAAAATAAGCCATTTTTTTATATTATTTTCAGTAAATATATTTGCAATTATAGTATCTTTAGCCAATTCATTTCTTGAAATATTATTTACTTTAACTCCATCATAGATAAATTTAATTTGATTTACATATTTCAAAAAAAGCATACATGTATTATCAAATAAATCAATTTCAGATTTTAAAGTTGACTTATTTATTTCAAAAATAAATATTGTATTATAATTATCATTTAAAATTCTTTTAATGATAGTATCATATCTGTTTTCCAAAAAATCATGAGGTATTCTTATTAAAGGAACATTTATATTTTTTCCAATTATTTCTTTAGTTCGTTCTCTCGAAAATGTTATCTTTATATCGCCACTAATTAAATGAACTGTATCCGAAAAATTTACTACCGACTTGAATCCAATTCCTCTAAATCCAATAGTACCACTTTTTCTTTTTTTCGTAGAAGCACCACTTCGACATAACGATAATAAATCCTCTTTTGTAAACTTTCTCCCATTATTTGCAACTAAAAAAGTTGTTTCATCTAATTTTTCTAAATAAAAACTCGTTGCCATAGCATCATCTGCATTTTGCAACAATTCTATTAGCGATCTTCCATCATAGCTTTCTGAAATATATTTTTCCATACTAGCCAAATCACTAATTAATGTAGGCGAATTTATTGCTTCACTAATAAAATTATCTCTTATTTCTCTTACTATAGGGTTCATATTATCTTATTCCTTTACAAAAATTCTTATTTTTTCAACTTCTTTAATGTTTAAAGAATCACTCCATGTTAATATTTCAAATGAATCATATCCCTTAAATTGTTCTATAAACTCCGAGTCTTTTTTTATAATCTCATTATCTTTATTATAATAATTTACATATATTGTGAAATTTTCTTTATTCTTTTCTTGATTAATACTAATAATCTCTCCTAAAACAGTAATTCTATCAAAATCATCAGTAATATTAATAGAAATATTTTCTAAGGTAATACCGATTTCTTCCTCAAACGGTTCAATTCTTTCAATATTATCTTTTATTTTTTTCTCAACTATCTTATTTTCTTTATTTTGATTATCTAATTCTTGTACTTCTCCATTTTTAAATTCCCAGTTATTATTTTTACGTGAAAATAACAAACTGTAACTTCTATTATTTGTAATATCATTTATATATACATTAAATTGAAAAATATCTAAATTATTAATATCTTTGAAAATCACTGCACCTTTTTTACTATTTCCTGCTCCAATATTAGTATTATAAATATTATATCCATCTAACCAGCAACTGTAATCATATTCTTCTCTATTTTTATTTACAATAGACATATTATCAAATTGTATTTTCATATTTTTAGTAGTTCGATTTGAAATTTTAAAGTATAAAGTAGTTCCTTTACTAGCATCAGTATATATATCTGTTTTAGTTTCCAACACTTCAAAATTAATCGTTTGTTCTTTAAAAAAGTCATTAATATCCATTGCAATTTCTCCGTTGGTATCATTTTTAGCAACTACCTTTTCTGTTTTTTCAAAATTACAATTACCAAATAAAGTTAAAACCATTCCTTTTTTTAATACAATATTCGATTTTTTATCCAAACTTACAATATTAGGTAAATGTGAATTACTTTCCATAAAATTATAACTTAATCTATAACCTGAATAATATTCACTATTTATTGGATATATTACGTAATCACCTGGTAAAATGTCTATACCTACCCTATATGTTGAACATCCATCTTTACAATCGGAAGAAAATTTATAGAAAAGCTTTGTATTAATTAAAAAACCATTATTGAAATAAATCGAATCTCCTTGTTTTAATTTTAAAAACATATTATTTATAGATTCATCTTCGTCATCTGTTGGTAGTAAGTCACTTTTTTTAACCATTCCTGCCCCTATACATAAAAATCCATTACAATTAGGTGAAAAAAACATATATTCACCTTCAATTAAACCATGCTTACCTACTGTGTAAAATCCTGATTTATACATTTTAAGATTATCATAGTCAATTACATTACCATTAAAATCAAAAAAAGTAAAATTTATATGTTCATTTGAATTGCTTTTTGGAGCATCTTTATTAAATACACTACCACAATTTTTGCAATAAGAATCATTGGGTAAAACTTTTGCACCACAGTTAGAACATTGCAACCATTCAAATTTAGTTTCTTTAGGTTCTGATTCGATATTTTTCCTTTTTTCTTTCTCATTTTCTGATTCAACTACCATTGCACCTGTAGCAAGTTCTCCAGGTGTTTCAGCATTCATCATTGTTAGTTGTCCGAGTAATTTCAATAACCCCATAATTGCCTCCTTAGAAAATATAATTCTTATTCGACATAATTGTACCAAATTTCTGACGAAAAGTCTTTAGTTCTATCAAAAAATATATTGCAAAATAAAAAGTGTTGGTTTATTA
>CALVSP010000073.1 GCA_944359065.1 uncultured Bacilli bacterium | reverse complement strand
CATTTTCTCTTAATATATTTTTAAGTGTAAGATATTCTTTTCTATTAAAATCTTTACCGCTTTGTTTATCAACATAAATATCTCTTTCATCAATACCAAATTTTTGAAATGCTGATAATTGTCTTTCTTCGTTTTGTTCTTTACTGCTAACTCTAGCATAACCAAATACTTTATTTTTCAAAATATCACCTCATTAAATAATCATTTGCTTCTTTTAAAACATTATCAATTATAGAGTCATTAAATATTTCTTTATAATCAATTTTAATGTTTTTTCTTTGAAGTTCATCTATAAAATGAATAACTGCGATAGTATAAGGAAAATAACTTTCATTTTCTTCTATTCCTGTGATTAAAGCATCAACATAACCATCACAAATCCATTTTACTATTTTAATTAATATTGATTTGTTCACTTTAAAACTCCTTTCCACTTTAATTTAATTTTATAAACAAATTTTAATATTGTCACTCCCGAAACTTTGAAAAAGTCCAAAAACTTTTTAAATATTTAAAAATTATAAAACATACTTTTACAAACAAAAAAAGACTTAAAATAACTACTATTTTAAATCTTTGAAAATGTGTACTTTTTTAAACGCTAAATATAATTAATTTGCTTTTTCGTTTTTAGAATTTAAAATATTAATGACATCATCTAATAAAGAAATAATATCATTAATTACATATCTTTTTACTTTGTCAATATTATCTATATTAGATAACTCTTGTTTTAAATTAATTAAAATATTTTTGTCTTCTATAAAATAATCCTTTACACTAGAAAAACCATATATTTGTTGTAACGAATATAAGAATTCATATATTTGTTCTATATTTTTATTTTTAATATTATTAATAATTAATTCAATATTTAACAAATATGCGTATTTTTTGTCTTCAAGAAATTGTCCAACATTTGTTTTACAATATTCTTTTAACTCACTTCCCCAATTATTGCTTTCTAAAATTTTTATTATTTCATCATGTTTAGCTTTTGTTTCTTTCTTATTTACTAATGTTCTTATTTTTTTCATAAATTCTTTATATTTCTGAGAAACACTTTTTGAATTTGTATGTAATCTTTCTTCTTCAAATGTACCCTGAACACATTCTTCTTCTATGTTCTTTTCTAATAATTTTATAGCGTTATTGATTTTATCTTCACATATTCCCATATCAAAAATACAAGCAAAATAAAATACAATTTTAGAATATAAATTTAGAACATATTTATTTTTACTAATATTATCTATAATTTCATCAACTATATTTTCTAACTCTTGTTCTGGAATTAACCAGTATTTTTTTAGCTTATATAATGGATCATTAGGGTTTTCAATTTCTAATGTTTTAACATAAATATAATTTTCAAGCGTTGTTTTAATTGCTGCTTTATCTATATAAGAATACATTAAATAATCATCAACAAATTTGAATCCATTTACATAATTATTATAATTATATTCATTTTTTTCATCGCCTAAATATATTGTTCCAAATTCTTGATTTTCTTTCCAATTATATGATGTTTGCCCATTTTTAATCTGTATTGATTTTAATATACAATATTCAAATAAATTTGTTAAATATTGATCTTTAAAATCTCGTAAATCTACTTCCTCCATTGAAATTTTAACTAATGTTTCAAATGTTTGAAAAATAAATTGTAAAGTTCTCAAATTCAAATGTTCTTTTTTTGATAGCATACTAATTAAAAGTTCTTTCTTTTCATTAACTATATCTTTAACTTTTGCATCTGAAATTATTTCATTTGCCATAATATCATATATATTGTTTATATTTGGCTTAAAATATATTGTTTGACCAATTAATTTTTCTTTTATCTCATTATAAAATATATTTTCTCTAAATAACATCTTTGAACGATTTTCTATATCTTCTATAGTAAATGTAGTATTTCCTTGTTGATGATTACCCATTATATCTTTTTTTTCTGTTTGCTGAAAATCAATGTGTTCATTTAAAACAGTTAAATATTTTAATTCTTTATTATCTTCATAATTCAGTTTTCCAATCTTGTTTTCATCTGCAATTAAAACAACTTTTAAATGATTATGCTCAACTAATTGATTTATATATCCTAATACTAAATTTATATTAAGATTACACCTTTCTAAATCATCAAAGAATATAACTGTATTATCTAATTTATAAAAAAATGTAACTAAATCTTCTATTTTTTTACTTATGTCAGAAACATTTGAACATGATTTTACTATATCATCAACTATAGTAGCACCAATGTTAATTATTGGTATATATTTTTTTATTTTTTCACTTCTTATAATTGATTGTAATAATTGTGACTTAATATCATCTATAGAGTTTATACCATATAAAGATATATATATAGGTCTTTTTGCTTTAATGTTTTCATCTTTATCATCTTTTGTTTTTGACTTTTCTTTTTTATAATCATCATTAAGCTTTTTTATTACTTTTTCTTGTATAAATTTAGTTTTTCCGCTTCCCCAAGCACCATCTAAAAGAATTGCATAATCTATTTTAACGTTTTTTACATAATTGTCTATAAGACTTATTACTTCATCTTCATCCATGTACTTTTGTTCCATATAACATCACCAAAATCTATTATACACTAAAAAACAATGATTTTTTAAATATTATATATCTTCAACTATTCTTTGTCCCGACTTTTTAATCTATTTGTTAAAATTATATTATATTTCTTAACATAATCGCTTTATAACAAGTCAAATACAATAAATCAATAAAATATATGATAATCTCTTATCGCTTAAAAATACATTATTAAATCAAAAATAAAAGCCTAATATTACTATTAGACTTAAACATTACTGAATAGAAACTTCTATTCCAGCTGAATCAAAAAACTCATCGCCATCAATTGTTAATGTATAATGTAAATCAGTATTTGCTATATCATAAGCTATATAACCACTTTCAGTTGCATTTGGATTTATTGTTTCAAAATTAAGCATATCCATATTATCAACACTTGTTAATATACTTGCTGAATATGTAGCTCCGTTTTCATCTTTTAATCTAAAATCTGTTGAGTCAATATTTATTGAACTTTTACTATTATTAGTAATTGTAATATTTATTAACAAATAATTACCATCAGCTGTATATTTAAAATAACCACTAGCTACACTTATTTCTTTTTGTATTTTCTTTTCATTAACTATATAATCAACATCATTAACTGTAACTTTTTCTCCCATATTTACTGCTTTCTTTTCATTAGATGTACTATTTGAACTATCTCCTAAACTTGCAAGAACTGTGATAACAAAAGTTATAATAATAAATACAAAAAGTAATCTAAGAACAACATTGCCTTGACCTCGTTTACAAAAAGGACATATTTTAGCTTTCTTATCAATTTCTGATTTACAATATTTGCATAATTTTTTTTCTCCCACTACAAACAACCTCTTTCTAATATAAATTTATTATATACTATATTTCTGCAAAATACAAGTTATATCTATATATATTATAAATACAATATCTAAAAATACAATTTATAAAATTTATAATGATATAGAGGTGTTATGTATGAAAAATTTAAAAGCTCTTATGACTAAGAAAAACATTACTCAAATAAATTTATCAGTTCAAATTGGAGTTACTCAAGAAACTATTAGTGCTTATCTTAATAATAAAGCTAAACCTAGTGCTGATACATTAATTAAAATTGCTGATTACTTAAATACTACTACTGATTATCTATTAGAGAGAACTGATATAGATTATTCTATTAATAACGTTTTTTCAAGTTCTTTACCACAAGACGAATTACAATTACTAGATAAATATAGAAATCTTTCAACTATTGATAAAGCTAAAATAAATAGTTATATTGATGGACTTAATGATAAATAATCTATACTCATTTCATAAATTCTATTAAATAAAGCTTTTGTTTTCAACATAATCAAAATAAATATATAGAACAAATATTAAATAATTTATACTATTTTATCTCATTTAAACATGAGATTTTTATATTTGTTTTCGTTTTATCTCTGTATTATTTATATACTGATTATATACATATCTATTATATGACAGTTAAAATATACTTTCTTCTTCATTTCTTCTTATTATAAATAAACTACCATCAGCTGCTCTAAAACATTTAACATTCTGCATTTTATTATAATTTTCCATAATTTTTGATATTTTAATTTCCTTTAAAAAATTTTTTCTCGCTTTTTCTTCATCTTCTTTTGTTATATTATAAAAATAATCTTCAATCATTTTAAATTTACTTTCTATCTTAGCATATCTTTTTATAAATTCTTCTTCGCTCATAGTTATTCCCAAAGATTTATTTTTTCTATGAAGTTTAATGTAATTATAATGAAACTTCATATATTCTTTATAATAATCTTTAAGACTATATTTGAAATCATCTTCATCACTATAATTACAAGACATAAACCTTATTTCCGCACTTTGATTAATAAAATAATCAGCTATTTTAATATTACAAGTCTTTTTATAGACTTTCTTTTTATTTAACATACTAATATCAAATTCTTTCTTTTCGCGAATATTAGCTATATTAATCCAATTTTTATCAACATACTTTTTTATATGATTTCTAAGTGCATAACTAGGTTTACTTACTATTAAAATATGAATATGCCAATCTGTATTAAAATTTCCTTTATACCAAACATTCGCCATATAAGTATTCATAACTACTAATTGTTTCCGAGGTCTACCTCTTTTCCCATTGTGAACATATCTTAATGAAGTAACATCACTTTTTGTATTACTAATAACTGTCATAACACTTGCTTGATAATTATACTTTTTACAGATATAACGAATATATTCTCTTAATCTTTTAGCATATCTACTAGCTTCTTCTTGATCTTTAAATTTTTTATTAATATCTATTGTTCCTATACCCATTTTCTTTTTAGACATTTTTCTCACTTCCATTAAATAAAAAATATGCTTTTCAGCACATATTCTATATACTTATATAACTCTCTATATTGTAAATGAAATCATATTTTTTCTTACTTTTTGCATTAAGACATCTTTCAAATACAGTAACATCAGAATTATATTCCTTATGTGAATTGATGGGGCAACAGCTTTTAATTTAATACCATATCTACTTCCTTGTTTAATAATTTCTGGAGTATCTAAGGTCATATCAGCTAGAGT
>CALVSP010000072.1 GCA_944359065.1 uncultured Bacilli bacterium | reverse complement strand
AGCTGAAGAAATAAAAAAGATAATCGAAGTATGTCGATTAAATAATATAGAAATAACCGGCAGTGTGTTTTTTAAAAACGCTGAAGAAATAGAAAAGATAATCGAAGTATGTCGATTAAATAATATAGAAATAACCGGCAGTGTGTTTTTTAAAACCGCTGAAGAAATAAAAAAAATAATCGAAGTATGTCAATCAAATAATATAGAAATAACCGGCGGTGTATTTAGGAAATCAGCAGAAGAGATAGAAAGAATAATCGAAGTATGTCGATCAAATAATATAGAAATAACCGGCGGTGTATTTAGGCAATCAGCTGAAGAAATAAAAAAGATAATTGAAGTATGCCGAGCAAATGATATTGAAATAAGTGGCAGTGTGTTTTTAAAAAAACCAAAGGATTTAATTGAAAGTATTGAATATATAAAAACTAATTATGGACAAGAATATTTAAAACCTTTGATAATTAATAAAAGTGTTAAATATTTAATGCAAGTTTTGCCATATTTACAACAATTAAATGTTTTACCAATTGTAATAAATAGTGCATCTATTTTAACTTTTAAATTAGAAGAAATACAAGAAAGAAAAAGTATACTTGATATGCAAGGGATTAATATGGTAGATGAAAGAGGAAAATTTAATTCAATATTTGGAATGACTAGAAAAAAATATAATGAATTAAAAAACAAAATAATGGGACAAGAAGCGTTTAATAAATAAATGCTTTTTTTCTAAATTGTGATATAATATAACCGGTGGTTTTAATGAAAACTTTAATTATGATTTCTAATTTAAATCAAGTTAATTTAAAATGTGATGGGGTTATTATAGGTATTAAAGGATTAAGTGTTAATATGCCTGCTTATTTTGAATTAGAAGATTTAAAAAATATAGATAAAGAAGTATTTGTTTGTTTAAATAAAAATATGCATAATAGTGATATAAATTATTTAAAAGAAACATTAATTAAATTAAATGATTACAATATTAAAGGTGTTATATTTTATGATTTATCTATACCTAATTTAGCTAAAAAATTAAATTTAAATTATGATTTGGTATGGAGTCAAGAACATATGACTACAAATTATAACACTATTAATTTCTGGTATGATAAAGATATAAAATATACTTGGGTATCTAATGATATTACTTTAAGAGAAATGAAAGAAATAAAAGAAAATACTAACTCTAAATTAATGGTTACCTTATTTGGTTATTTATCTATGTTTGTATCAAGAAGACATTTAGTTAAAAATTATTTAGAAATATTTAATTTAAAAGATAATTCTAAAATAAATTATATGGAAAAAGAAGGACATATTTATCCTTTAGTTGATAATAATGAAACTATTGTTTATACTGATTTTATTTTAAATGGATTAAAAGAAAAATTATTATTAAATTATGATTATATTGTTTTAAATAGTTTTTTAATCGATGATGATAAATTTAGTAAAGTATTAGATATATTTAATAATGTAAATAACGATAATGTAGATGAATTAGATAGTGAATTAAATAGTTTATTTAATAATTTGGGAAAGGGCTTTTTCTATAATGAAACTGTTTATAAGGTGAAGTAAATGAAGCCAGAGTTATTAGCGCCAGCCGGTGATTTAGAAAGATTAAAATTTGCTCTATTATATGGAGCAGATGCGGTATATTTAGGTGGGCAATTGTTTGGGTTAAGAGCCAATGCGATTAATTTTACTTTAGAAGAATTAAAAGAAGGTGTCGAATTTGCTCATAAATTAAATAAAAAAGTTTATGTAACGGTTAATATTGTATTACATAATAAAGAAATTAAATTTTTAATTGACTATTTAAAACAATTAGATGAAATAAAAGTAGATGCTATTATCGTTAGTGATTTGACAGTACTAGATTTAGCTAAAACTCACACCAATTTAGAAGTTCATATTTCAACGCAACAATCAACTTTAAATTATGAAGCAGTAGAATATTTAAAAGGTTTAGGTGTTACGAGAGTAGTACTAGGTAGAGAAGCAACAAAAGAAGATATTGAAATTATTAAAAAAGTTGGATTAGAAGTTGAAATATTTATTCATGGAGCAATGTGCGCTAGTTATAGTGGTAGATGTGTATTATCTAATTATTTAACTAATAGAGATGCTAATCGTGGGGGTTGTAGTCAAATATGTCGTTGGGATTTCGATTTATTGGATGAAAATAAAAATATAATTAAAGGAGAAAAAAACTTTACATTTTGTTCTAAAGATTTATCTTTATTAAAACATATAAATGAAATATGTGATATGGGTGTAACTTCTTTAAAAATAGAAGGAAGAATGCGTTCTATTTATTATATTGCAACAGTTGTAAATATTTATCGAAAAGCAATAGATGATTATTATGATAAAAAATATGTATACAATTCTAATTACGAGAATATACTATCTAGAGTAGCAAATAGAGATAGTATCGTTCAATTTTTTGACTCTAATTATGGTAAAAATTGTAGTTATTATAATGATCGTGTTGAAGTATCTAATCAAGACTTTTTAGGTTTAGTATTAGATTATAATAAAGATACTAAAATTGCTACTATTGAACAAAGAAACTATTTTAAGAAAGGTGATATCGTTGAATTTTTTGGTCTAGATAAAATAAATACTTACAAGGTAAATGAAATATATGATGAAGATAACAATTTGATTGAAATTGTTAGACATCCTAAACAAATTGTTTACTTGAAAACTGATTTTGAATTAAATAAAAATGATTTAATGCGAATTAAGGTTGACAAATAAAAAAAAATATAGTATCATTTTGTAGACTTAAAAAGAGGTGAATAAAATGACAAATGAAGTTTATGTAACTGCTAAAGGTTTAGAAGATATGAAAAATGAATTAGATTATCTAATTAATGAAAAAAGACCTGAAGTTATTAATGCTTTAAAAGAAGCAAGAGCCTTAGGTGATTTATCAGAAAATGCTGAATATGATGCTGCTAGAAATGACCAAGCAATTACTGAAAATAGAATTAAAGAATTAGAAGTTTTAATTGAAAAAGCAAAAATTATCGATGAAGTAGCAACCGATAAAGTAACTATTGGAAATAGTGTTAAATTAGAATATGTTGAAGATGGTGACGTTGAAACTTATTCGATTGTCGGAAGTACCGAAGCCGATCCTTTTGCTAATAAAATTTCTAATGAATCTCCAATAGCTAAAGCTATATTAGGGGCTAAAGTTAATGATGTTGTAGCGGTTGAAAGTCCGAATGGAACTTACAATGTTAAAATAGTTGAAATATTTTAAAATTACATCTTAATAGATGTTTTTTTAAGATTTTACTTGAAAATAAAAAATAAATATTATATACTATTAAATGTAATTTGAAGGAGGATTATAATGAAAGAAGTTATTATTAAAATTGAAGGCGAAGAATGGAAAAAAGCAATGGATAAAGCATTTAAAAAATTAAATAAAGATGCAAAAATCGACGGTTTTAGACCAGGAAAAGCACCAAAAGAAATGTATATTAAAAAATATGGAATGACTAGTATTTATATGGAAGCAGCAGAAGCAAGTTTAAATAAAGCATATGAAATGATGTTGGAAAAAAATGGGGATGATGTAATTGTTGCTCAACCAGAAGTAAATGTTTCAGCAGTTACTGATGAATATGTAGAATTTAAATTTAATTTAACTTTAAAACCAGAAGTAAAATTAGGTAAATATACTAATTTAGGTGTTAAAAAAGATGAAGTTAAAGTTACTAAAAAAGAAGTTAGCGAAGCTTTAAAACAAATGCAAGAAAGATATATTGAAAATATCGATAAAGAAGGTAAAGTAGAAGATGGCGATATCGCTGTTATCGATTTTGAAGGTTTTAAAGATGGAGTTGCTTTTGATGGCGGTAAAGGTGAAGATTATTCATTAAAAATCGGAAGCAATACATTTATTCCAGGATTTGAAGAACAAGTAATCGGTATGGAAAAAGGTGAAGAAAAAGATATTAATTTAAGTTTTCCAGATGATTACCACGTTGATGAATTAAAAGGACAACCAGTTGTATTTAAAGTAAAAGTTAAAGAAATTAAAGAACAAAAATTACCAGAATTAGATAAAGATTTCTTTGATGATTTAGGTATGGAAGGAATTGATTCTAAAGAATCTTTAGAAAAACAATTAGAAGAAAATATTAAAGCAAGAAAAGAAGCTGAAGCAGATAATAAATATATTGATGATTTATTAGAAAGTGCTGCTAAAAACACTAAAATTGATATTCCTGAAGTAATGATAAACGAAGAAATTGATCGTATTATTAAGCAATATGAAGAAAATTTAAAAATGCAAGGAATTACTTTAGAAATGTTTTATCAATTCACCAATAGTGATGAACAAGCTTTAAGAGACCAAATGCAAGAAGAAGCAACTAAACGTGTTACATATCGTTTAATGTTAGAAGAAATCGCTAATAAAGAAAAAATTGAAGTTACAGATGAACAAGCTGAAACTGAAGCAACTACTCTAGCTACTAAATATCAAATGGATAAAGAAGAATTTTTAAAACTATTTGGTGGTCTAGAAATGGTTAAATACGATTTAAAAATGCGTAAAGCTATAGAAGTTCTAAAAAAATAGAACTTTTTTCATAGGAGAATATATGCGAGTAATAAGTGGTAAATATAAAGGAAAAATATTAGATGGCTTTAATATAAATGGTACTAGGCCTACTATGGATAGAGTAAAGGAATCTATGTTTGCAATGATTCAAAATAACTTAAAAGATAAAATAGTATTAGATTTGTTTGCTGGTAGTGGTAGTTTAGGAATTGAAGCATTAAGTAATGGTGCTAAAGTATGCTATTTTGTCGATAATAATAAAATTGCTATTGATACGATTAAAAAAAATACTTTTGGAATAGATAATAAAGTAATTATAAAAAAAGATTGTTTTGAAGCTTTAAAAGAATTTAAATTAAAATTTGATATTATTTTATTAGATCCTCCTTATCATGATAATTTGATGAATAAAGTATTAAACAAAATAAAAGAATATGATTTGTTGAATAAAAATGGTATTATTGTTTGTGAAATAGAAGAAGAGTTTAAAACGGATTATCAAATAATTAAAGAAAAAAAATATGGTAGTAAAAAAGTTATTATTTTGAAATAATTGTAAGAAATTACAATTTTTTTAAATTTTAAGCAGGAATTTAGAATACTTTTGTCGTATATAACTAGTAGGAGG
>CALVSP010000071.1 GCA_944359065.1 uncultured Bacilli bacterium | reverse complement strand
CCTCTATTCCAACTTACTTCGACAGCGTGCCTAATTGATCTTTCAACTCTTGATACAGTTGTATTATATCTTGTAGCTAGTTCTGGATATAATTCTTTAGTAATTCCACCAATCATACTAGGATCATCAAATAACATATTAACTGCATCTCTTAAAAATTGGTATCCTTTAATATGTGATGGTATTCCTAAATCGTGTAATAATTTACTAATTGATACTTGTAAATTATTTTTATAAAAATCAATACTCTTATCATTTTTCTTTTTAAAGACATCATAAATTTTCTTTTCTAAATCCTCTAAATCAAAAGGTTTTAAAACAAAATAATTAACATCATATTCAGATACTTCTCTTATTGCTTCACTAGCATTATAACTTGTCTCAACAATAACATTTTTATTAATGTTATTATTTTTCATCTCCTCTAAAACATATAATCCATCTTTCTTAGGCATAATTAAATCTAACAAAATTATGTCAAATTCATCTTGTTTATTTTTAATCAATTCAATTCCTTCTAAACCATTGTAAGCCTCTAATACCACTTTTACTTCATTATTATTTTTAAAATACTCCTTTACAGCATCAATCAATTTGACATTATCGTCAATCATTAATATTCTTATCATATTTCTTCTCCTTCTAAAGTACTGCTGTATTTATATTATATAATAGTGGCTAAAATATTTCTAGAGTAAAAATTAGCTAATTTTGTCGAAAAAAAATCATCGAAGACTATCGACGATTTCTTTTAGATGAACACAATCCGTAGAAGCCTTACCAATTAAAAATCCTGCTACATTATCTATTTTTTTTAGCGTATCAATGTTATTTTTATCGACACTACCACCATATAATACTTTAACAGATTTTTTAAAATTATCGCTAACAATTGACTTAATAAAGTTAATTGTGTCCTCTATTTGTGTATTAGTAGGTGTAATACCTGTTCCAATACACCAAATCGGCTCATACGCAATTATAATATTATCTACATCAACACCATCTAAATCAGTTAATAATTGATGTTTTAATTTATTATTTTTATCTTCATCTTTATTTTCCCCAATACATAAAATAACTTTTAAATCATTTTCTAAAGCTTTTTTGATTTTTTTATTTATTTCTTCATCAGTTTCTTTATCTCTTCTTTCGCTATGGCCTATTATTGTATAACTAACTCCCATTTCTTTTGCTTGTTTCGCACTTATATCCCCTGTATGTGATCCTAAATCATACATCGATACATCTTGAACGCCAACTTGATAATTATGATTTAAAAAATAAGGAACAAATAAAGAAGTTGGACAAATTATAACCTCATCAGGAACATTATCTTTATAATTTAAAACATCCTCATAAGTCATATACATTTTTAAATTACCTACTACTATCATTTTTTCTCCTTCCAAATAATTTTTTTCTTCCCTTTTTTATAGCTAGTTTATAAACATCTAATACTTTACTAGCAAAAACTTTATTCGAAAAATTATAACTACTTTCTAAGGCATTTATAGATAACTTAGCTAATTTATTTTTATCGTTTATTAAACCATTTATATAATTAACATATTCTTTTTTATTATTAAATAAATAACCATTATAATCATTTTTAATTGGCTCAATAAAACTTTCATCATTAATAGCAACAACTGGTAGTGATGCCGCTAATGCTTCAATAACGGTTAATCCTTGCGTTTCGGTTGTTGATGCAGTAACAAAAATATCTCCCAATTTATAATACATTCCAATATCCTTTAAAGGAACTTTACCAGTAAATATAACCTTATCATCTAATTTTAATTTTTTAACTAATTTTTCTAGATTCTCTCGTTCTGGACCATCACCAATAATTAATAATTTAGCATTAATATTTTTATGATTTTCAATTAAAAAATCGACACTTTTTTCTAAACCTAATCTACCAACAAATAATAAAACCAAATCATCTTTAATGTTTAATTCTTCCTTTAATTTATTTATTTTTTCTAAACTATAATTCTTGCTATATTTTTCAATCTCAATTCCAGTGGGAACAATATGAACATCTCTTTTTACTTGATACTTATCTTTAAATAAATCTCGCGCTTTTTTAGTAGGCACAATTAACTCTGTCGCTGTTGAATCACAATAAAACAAAGTTAAATATTCAACTATTTTTTTACTAGTCTTTTTAAAATAACCTTTAGTTATATAATGAACATAATCTTCATACATCGTATGATAAGTATGAACTAAAGGAATATTAAATTGTTTAGAAATTATTCTAGCAAATGTACCTATTCCAAACTCTGTTTGACTATGAATAACGTCTAAATTCCAACTTTTAATCTTTTTGATTGCTCTAGCTGGATAAACACTTGTTAACCTATAATCAAATATGCCAATTGGTACACCCGGTATTCTTAACACTTTTTTATCATATGAATACTTTAAACTATTCGGATTAACTGTAACAATATAAACTTTATGCCCCTTTTTTTCTAAACCTTTTCGTAACATTTCAATACTAGTTGATACCCCATTAATTTGAGGAATATAAGTATCAGAAAAAATTCCTATTCTCATATCAAATCTCCTTATTTTTTATATTAAAGATAATAGCCCCTACTATCATCGGCAAATAATAAGTAATAAACCTCCACATAATCATTAAAGAACTTAATAATGGTTGATTAACATATATACCAAATAATAATATGAATAAATATTCTTGACCACCCATACCACCTGGTAGTGGAATATAAGAACTAATTATCGATATAAATGATACTAATGTAATAGCTATAATCCCATCGAAACTACTATAATTACCAAAACTAAATAAAATTGTTAAAGGTACTACATATAAACATAAAAAAGCCAAACAATTTATTAATATTAATTTAATAAATCTTTTTTTATTCTTTAATAATATTTTAGAATTATAGTTGAAATCATCAATTGTTTTGTGTATTTTTTTAATATATTCTTTATTCTTAATTATCCTTAAAAATGTCAATAATTTGACGATATATTTAGTTAGTAATTTATCGATTTTATTACTTCTAGATAATATAAATAAAAGCAATAATATAAATACATTAACACTAAATCCTAAAATTAAAAATATTAATATAATTCCTTCAAAATGATAAAAATCAAAAATATAATTAACTATAAATGCTATAAAACATACTATAATAATAGCTATTTGATGAATAATTGATTCTTGAACAATAATATTAGTACTATCACTTAAAGATAATTTATTACGCTTTAAGATATAAATTTGAAATGGTTGTCCACCAGTTGCAAAAGGAGTTATAGCATTAAAGAAAAATGTCATCATCTGTAAGTTTAATGTTTTCTTAATACTATAACTTTTAAATTGATTAATAATATTATTAGTTATAACTGACTTTAAAAAAGTATAACTTAAAACAAATAAATATCCTATAAATAGCCATCTGATATCTGCATTTAATAGTAATTCTATTATTTCTTTATAATTATCTTTTAAAGCAAAATATAATACTATTAATGTAAATATAACTATTAAAAATATATTTATAAATTTCTTTTTCATTTAATTATATCAATTCCAGGTAATACTTTTCCTTCTAATAATTCTAAGCTAGCGCCACCACCAGTTGATATATGAGTAAATGCTTCTTCATAGCCAAAATTTTTAACTGCACTAGCAGTATCCCCACCACCAGCTATTTTAGTAGCATTTATATTTTTTAATATTTCACAAATACCTTTAGTACCATTACTATATCTATCTTCTTCAAACATTCCAACTGGTCCATTCCAAATTATTGTTTTACTATTATCTAAATATTGTTTAAATAATTTAACAGTTTTACTGCCGATATCTAATCCAGTTTCATTTTTTGTTATATCTGTTATAAAACATTCTTTTAATTCAGTTACAACATCGATAGGTAAAATAATTTTACTTTCATTTTCACTTAATATTTTTTTACAAAAATCGATACTTTCGTCATCTAATAATGATTTACCGATTTCCATTCCTTTAGCTTTTAAAAATGTAAAAGCCATTCCCCCACCGATTAAAATATAATCTGCCTTTTTAACTAAATTTTCAATAACTCCTATTTTATCACTTACTTTAGCCCCACCTAAAATAACTGTAAAAGGTCTACTTGGATTATTAATAGCAGGTAATAAATTATCTAATTCCTTTTCAATTAAAAATCCAATTCCACTTTCTAAATTACTAGCAATACCAACATTAGAAGCGTGTGCTCTATGGGCAGTACCAAATGCATCATTAATATAAATATCACCTAAAGAAGCCCAATATTTACCTAATTCTTCATTATTTTTACTCTCTTTTTTATCAGGTAAATCTTCAAATCGCGTATTTTCCATTAATAGTACATCACCATTATTTAAATTATTAATTGCAGTTTCTAATTCAATTCCTCTAGTAGTAGGTACAAATATAACTTGTTTGTTTAATAATTCACTTAATCTAATACTAACAGCTTTTAAAGTGTTTTTTAATTTATCACTTTCTTCTTTAATTCTTCCTAAATGACTCATTAAAATTACTTTAGCATTATTTTCTATAGCATAATTAATTGTTTTTAAACTTTCCTTTATTCTCGTATCATCTGTTATAATACCATCTTTAATAGGTACATTAAAATCTACTCTTATTATTACTTTCTTATTATTTAAATCAAAATCTCTTATTGTTTTCATATTATCATTCCTTTCTTTTATACTATGGATAAACCTCACCTTGCCACTTTATCGGCATGGTGTGTCTTTACTTCGTTTATACTTTTTCTTTTATTTATACTATGTTTTCTTATTGCAATTCATATGGTGAATTTGGAGTACCTTCACCGCCTGTGAAGGTTATGGCTGAAGTCCCTGACTTCAGATATATAACTGCGCGAACGCCGAACGTATCCGAAACCGAATAGTTGAGGAGGGTGCCATAATCGCTGACACCGCGAACGTAAGACGAACTATATCTATTCATTGTCCAATACGAAATGGATGCAGTTGGATTTTCGATTGTATTTACATCAACAAATGTTTTGCTACTTGATGTACTTAAATCTATGTCATTTCCACTGAACATCTCACCTACTGTTGGTAATCCAACACTTGCTTCCAATGTCTCATCTTGAACATCTTCATAATTTGCTCCAGATGGATAATCTCCTATATAGAATGTTTTATTCCCTGTATATCGATATGTATTACTTATTCCTTCAGCAAATGTATTAAGTGGGGTATATATTGTATGGCTCGTAGTTATTGTTACTGTACTTCCATATTGACTTGTTGTTGGAAGTAAGCCATTTAGTACTACTTTGATACTATCTTCATCT
>CALVSP010000070.1 GCA_944359065.1 uncultured Bacilli bacterium | reverse complement strand
CCTACCGCTTGACTAGACATCTTTTTAAGACCTTTTTGTTTAGCGATAGTATCTGCAATATCTTTATAAGTAATAACTTCTCCATAAGGTATTTCACAAAGTATCTTCCAAACACTTTTTCTAAAGTCACTACCTAAAGGATTTAAATCAAGTTCATTTATACTAGGCATTTCTTTCTTAAAATATCTATCTAGCCACTTTTTAGTCTTAATTAATATTTCTGTATCTTCCTCTTTAATTTCATCTTTTAAGCAAGAAAAATAATATTTCTGTCCTTCTATCCATAAACCTATTAGTTTGTTGTTTTTGGAAGCTAGTAAAATATCTCCTATTGAAGATTTATAATGAGCAGTATATATCATCTAGCTTTCTCTCCTTTATAGTTTTATTATCATCATTAATCATAATTATTATAAATTATCCATTGCAATACCAAGTCTATCATCAATTATTGAATAAATCTTTTCACTTAAATCAGTACCTAAATTATTAAGTATTAAATTATTAAATATCTCATAACTACATTCTTCATGATTCCTATACAATTTGAATATATATTTTGTAATTAAATCAGCAAAACAATATGATGTAATAATACAAGTATTTGTTCCTCTTATATCTTCAACAGCACTTGGAACATATCCCGGTGTTACAATTATTGTATATTTAGCATTATACAATGTTCTATGTTGCTTTAATCTACCATCATTTATACTTGCTAACTTTTTATGTGTTGATTTACCATCTGCACAAAACAAAGTATCATCTTTTAAATAATGACATAAAGAATCAGGTTGTCCAGGGCCACCTATTGTTTCGGCATTAACATCTTCAAACAAATTAAAACTTTTAGTAATATATTGCTCAAATTTTGACCACTTTTTAGGATCAGTAGAAGTCTCAATAAGCAATTTTGGAATTTGAAGATATTCTGTATATATATCATCTTTCTCTCCTATTTCTTGTAATAATAATTCAGGTACACTATTATATATATCTCTTATCCAATCACTTCTAAGACCGCAAGGATTTTTAATTCCTTCATATAAAGATATTTGTGATAAATATTTATTTACAAACTCAAAATACTTAGATGCTATTTTAATTGTTCTTGGTGTAATTACAGTCGGATTCTTTCTTACTTTAGATTGTAAATAAAAACGTTCTTTTTCTTTTTCTTGAATTGTAATATTAAGAGAAGACAAAATATTGAAAAAGTAATTACAACTCACATAATTTTTAATAAATTGTGTCACATCACCTATTAGTTCTTTTATTTCCATTTTAGTACTATTATTTCTAAATTCTATAATTCTATTAACTATGTCTTCATATTCTCTATTATTTTTAACTGTTTTAACATAATATAATATTTCAGACACTTCTATATTAGTAAGTTTATATTTAAGTCTACTATCAGTTAATAACTTAAATATTAATCTTAACGGATATATATCAAAATCTTTCAGTTTTTTATAAGGATTAGCAAACTGAATGTTAAATAACATACCAATAAAAACTTTATTTCTTTTTACCTCATCGTTTTCATATTTTAATAACAATTCCCCATAAGAACTAACATGAATCTTTCTATTTGCAGTTTCATATATTGCTCCATAAAAACGCGGTTCATCAATTTTATGATTTGCCGATGACAAGTCATAAAAATCCTTTTTAATATAAGGATTATATACTCCATTTTTTGAATGCTGTTCCATAAGTAATTGCTGAACATTTTCTTTCCTACTAATACCATTAAGTTTACCAAATACATTCAAAGTAATAAAAAATTGCTTAACACTGCATGAATTTTGTGGGAATAACCATACATCCTTATTCATTATTATCACCATCCAAATTACTAACTATTTTATATATTAATAATGGAGGAACTCCTTCTCCAATAACTTTTCTTATAAAATTATCCGTTGCCCAATCAGGTATTTTCCAATCATCAGGTATAGTAAATAATTTCATAATTTCATAAACGGTTAAAACTCTAGCATCACTATAAGTACCATCCTCCTTTTTTCTTCCAGGATGTACATTACATTGAGAAGAAATAACCCCATTTGCCATAGTAATTGTTGGAGCAGGTTTATCCCATTCCATTCTTTTATAAGTTGTATTATACCCCTTTATACGAGTACCATCTATTTTTTTAGGATAGTAAAATTCGTTTTCAAAAGCTGAATGACCAGTTGGAGTATGCTGCATAATTTCAACATGTCTAATTGAATGTTCCTTTGGAACATGCCATTTATGTATTTTTTTACATTCCTCTATTTTTTTATCATTACCAACAAAATAATTTGTATTACCATCAATTATAGCTTCAACACTTGGTAAATCGCCTATCATTTCCCTAACCGTAATAATTTTATCATCTTTCTTAGGAAACTCCCATCTATTCTTTTTATTCAATAAAATAATAGCTCTTTTTCTATTCTGAGGAACACTATAATCTTGTGCATTTATTATTTTATTTTTATTTATATTGTACCTATCACCAAACTCATTCTCAATAATATTTTCAACTGTATCATAGTTACCATTATAATTAATTTCTAACTTTAATAATTGCGGAACATTTTCGATTAAAACATAATCAGGATCAAGATCTTTTATTGCATTAAAAACTGGAATGATTAAAGTATTTCTACTATCAGAATAATCTCTTTTTCCGGCAACACTCATTCCTTGACAAGGAGGAGTGGCTATTAAAAACTTACAATTCTTTTCCTTAGCTTTTTCTATTATTTCATCGTAATGTTCATTAACATCACCAGCTATCATTGCACAATTAGGATAAACGTTTTTATAAAACTTTACTCTATCATCTTCAAGTTCATTTGCAACAACAATATTAATATGACAATCTCTTAAAAACAATTCTCCAATTCCCACATTTGAAAAAAGTGATAATCCATTTATCATAAGTTTTCCTCCTCGTATATATTTTGAAAAACATTCATTAAAACATTAACCACTATAGAGTTACCACATATTTTCATTATTTGACCATCGGTCAAATTACCATTTTTCATATTATAGTAATCTGAATCATCATATCCCATTAATCTACAACATTCTAATGAATTTAATTTTCTTTCAAGTAGTTGTCCGTCTTTATTTTTTATTAACTTTAATCCTGTTCTGCCAGCCCTTTGTGTTGAACAATACTTTCCAATCATAACACCATTCATTTTCCAATCACGATCATCTAAAAATGCATAATGACCATTTTTAACAGATCCTTTAACTTTAGATTTTGGTATAAATTTTTTCCATCCTTTTTCATTAAAATCTATAATATCTTCTATATCTTTATTAATTAACAATTCATTATCCTTTACTAAATTAGTACTACAATTACCATATTTAGATACAACAATAACCCGTGGTCTCCTCTGTGGTATTCCATAATCTTTAGCATCAAAAATTTTCCAGTAATTAGTATATCCTTGGTCATCTAAATAATCAAGCCACTCAAAGAAATTTTTTTTATTTTTCCCAGTAGTTAAATTTTTTACATTTTCTAATAATAAATATTTTGGCTTTTTACTTTCTATAATTTTTTGACATTCCCATAATAAAGAACTTCTTGTCCCACTTCCCACATCTAACCCTTTCTTAGTTCCTACTGATGATATATCTTGGCAAGGAAATGAATAAGTAAACAAATCATGATCTGGGATTTTTGTTACATCTAATTTAGTAATATCTCCTAAATTATTACACACATCTACTGCATCAAATAATACATTTAAAGAGTCTGAATCCATTTTTAAAATTTTATTTTCATTTCCAATTCCTCTATCAATTATAAATTTTCTCTTTTTTTGATCATCATATTTCTTTCGGCTTTTTTTATTATTACCATGAGTATAATAATATGCAAGAGTAGCCGTTTCATCAATATCACAAGTTGCAACTATTCTATAGTCTTGTTTTAAATTTCTTAATGCCATTCGTTGAGCACCTACACCAGAAAATGCTTCAAAAACTCTTAACATATTATCACCTCCTCGAATATATACCTTCAAATTAATTATATCATTAAATTATTCTTTTTCCTACAAAAGAAGACAAATAAGAAATAATTCTTCCTCATACATAAACACAATCATATAATTTTATTCTTATTATGGTACTAATATATTTATCGAATATATCTTTAAAATATTTATCATAATGACAATAATAATCAGATTTTAAAATTATATAATTACTGAATTACAAACAAAAAGTGAGAGCTGTAAGCTCTCTTCAGAGGGAGATGTTGTTTAGTCATTTTTTATTTTATACCAACAAAATTAAAAATAATTTTAAAAGTCCTCTATCTTTTTAGCAACTATTTTTTAGATAAACTGTAATTTATAATTATCATTTATCTATTTTTTAAAGATAAGCAAACAAATAACAGCAAGTATTATAATGATACATATTCTTACTACAAACACTTGCCAACGTACTGTTGTAAAGTTCTCTATAAGTGGAAATATAAAGAATAGTGATACGATTACAAGCTTAACAATATTCTTTTTATAATCTTCATCATATTTCTTATTTGTCCTTCCCATGAGACACAACTCCTTTCACAAGTGATATATATTATATCATGATGTGTAAAATTTTGTGTCCCAATATCTATACTAGCACCACTCTAAAGATTTCTATCTATAAATATTAAAATCTTTTTAAGGTTTAAATAATTATCATTTTTTATTATAAATAATAATGTGTTTAATCTAACTCATTAAAAATCAGATGATTAAATTCAAGATTTTCATTTTCTAAGATTTGTTTAAGAAAACTAGGTCTGATATCATAATTATTTACTTCTTTTAAATCAATCCACTTGAAATCTAATTTTATTTTATGACCTTTATCATTTTCAATAATAGTAAAATTATTAGTATTTATATTTTCTATAGGACTCATTAAATAATAGAAAGATATTTCATGCATTTTTTTTGAATATTTATTTATAAAATAATTTTCTACTACACCTAAATATTTACTAATATCAAACTTTTTTCCTACTTCTTCTAACAATTCACGTTTAACTGCAGCCTCTGTTGTTTCACCTAGTTCTACATAACCTCCAGGTAAACACAAAAAACCACTATCATCCATATCAACTAATAAAAGCTTATTATTTTTTATAACTAAGCCTGACACTCTAAACTTAAAGTTATACTCTTCGGTTATAATCTTTATACTTTCTCTCATATAATACCCACTCTATTCAATATAAACTCTTTTCTTTATTTATATCATTATTCATCATATAATTAGCAAATTCATTTTCTATTTTCTCTAACTCAACAAATTGATCTTTAGGAGCAGATCTTTTTATCATATCATTTTTAATCT
>CALVSP010000069.1 GCA_944359065.1 uncultured Bacilli bacterium | reverse complement strand
TTTCAACTCAATTATACTCCTTGAATCACTATTTTTATATACAAATTGTTTCACATCAATTGTATCACTACAAAAAAGTTTTATCTTTTTTTCTTTTTGTATTGAAAAGAAAGATAAAATATTATATAATTTAATTAATAATAAAGGTGGGGTATTATGGTACTTAGAAAACCTTATGCTTTTTTTATTAAACATTTCAAGCTAATGCATGTTATATTAGCTATTTTGGTGTGCTATTCAATAGTTAAAACTAAAGAATTGTTGGATTTTTTTAATGAGTATAGTACAATCATTATAAATGTTAAAGGTCAAGACTTAGTAACACCTTTATTACCTTGGTTTTTTCAATTTGTTTCTATTTTAATAATTATAATATCGATTGTAATTTTAATTGTTATGTCAATAAAAAATAAACCATATCTTTTTTATATAATTCTTATAGGAGTTTTTATTTATAATACTGTATTATTACAAGTATCCAAATTTACATTAACAACTTTGACTAATGGCATTGTTGATACTCGAACAATTTTATTACTTAGAGATTTGATTATGATTTGTTTTCTTGCTCAATTGGTTGAAGTTGTAATTGTTTTTGTTAGAGCTACAGGATTTGATGTAAGGAAATTTAATTTTGATGCTGATCTAAAACAGTTAAATGTAACTGAAGCAGATAGAGAAGAAGTCGAAATTCAAATAAACTTTGATGGCAATAAATTAATAAGAAATATAAGAAGACAAATAAGGTTTTTAAAATATACATATAAAGAAAATAAAAAATTAGCAAATATAGCTATAACTTCATTTAGCGTTGCTGTTATTGCGTCTGTAATAGTACTAATTGTATCAAATAAAATACCAATTATAAATCAAAATGTTTATTTTACTGGTAATAATTTTACTATAAGTGTTTTGGACAGCTACTTGACAAATACTGATTACAAAGGGAATTTGTTAACAGATGATTATTATTTATTGTTAAGAGTAAATGTTAAAAGTAACATTAAGAAAAACATGGCGTTAGATATTGCCACTACAAAAATTTTAATTGACAATTACGTTTATACGCCAACTACCCAATTTAAAGATAGTTTTTCTGATTTTGGATATGTTTATCAAGGCGAGGAAATAGGACAAGAGTATGAAGAAAAAATATTAGTTTATCAGATTCCTAAAGAATTAATAAAAAAAGAAATGATTTTTTCATTCGTTGATAAGAATAGTATGGATGAAGAAGGAGAATTTGCTAGTACAAAAATAAAAATTAATTATGAACAGTTAGTTGGAATAGATTCCAACAAGACCTCAGTCTTGAGCAATGAGTTGAGTTTTGAAGACAGTATTTTAAAGGGTACAAAAATAAAAATAAATGGCTTTGATATTCAAAAAGAATATAAATTAAGCTATAGCAATTGTGTTAACCAAAAGTGCCATGATTCTTATGAATACATTGTACCTTCAGTAAATTCGAATTATGATAAAGTAATTTTAAAAATTGACGGAATTATTGAATTTGATAAAAAATTAAATGGAATATATGATTTATACGATTTTATACATAAATTTGCACAATTAAGTTACGTTATAAATGGTCAAGAAAAAATTCAACAAATAGATTTTAAAGAAGTTAATAGTCAAAGAACAAATCAACACAATAATTACTACATCGAAGTTGTAAATGAGGTTATGAATGCTGAAAAAATATCTTTAATTTTTACAATTAGAAATAAAAGTTATGAATATGTGTTAAAATAATTTGAAAAATTAAATATTTATGATATAATTAAATAATGGAGGAGTAAAATGAAAAGAGTAATGTGTTTATTTTTCTTATTATTTCTCATTCCAACATGCAGAATTAAAGCAAAGTGTATGTATAGTGATATAGCGGAAATGAAAAAAATCGCTTCAAATATTAATTATAGTTATGAGTATAAAATTATTGGTAATGATGCATTTTTTGATGTGACGTTAGTTAATTTAACAAGTGACATATATTTTACAGATTCTGTAACAAATAAGACATATAAGAACAAAAATGGTGAATATGTTTTAAAAAATTATCAAAGTGGTGATACCATTATTTACAATTTTTATTCAAATGATGCTGATTGCTTGGGGACAAATTTATATACGATAAGAATAGTATTGCCAAAATATAACCAATATTATAATAATCCTATTTGTGCTGGTGTCGAAGAGTACAGCTTATGTCAAAGATGGTCAAGTCATAATTTAAGCTATGATAAATTTTTAGAAAAAGTAAATCAGTATAAGAACGAAAAAATTGAAGAAAGTGAAAAAAATAAAAAGGAAGTTGATAATGATTCATTATTTCACTATATTATAATTTTTTTGACAGATTATTATTATGTTATATTGATAATTTTAGGAGGAACAATTTCTGTGATAGCATATATCAGAAATAAGAGAGATAGTATTTACAGTTAGGAGTTGATAAATTGAAAGAATCATTTTGGGGCGCAGCCATAGCAAGTGCTGGCGTAATTGCCATTTTCTTCATTTTATTTTTTCAATCTGTAACAAATACAGATGAACATAATTATCATTTACTCAAAGAAGTTACAAAAGCAGCTATGTATGATGCATTAGATTTAGCCACTTATAGAGATGAAGGAGTAATTAGGATTGACCGAGAAAAATTTGCTGAAAATTTTTTGCGAAGATTTGCTGAAAGTGCTACTCTTGCTAAAACTTATAAAGTTGAAATTTTTGATATAAATGAGCTACCGCCTAAAGTTAGTATAAGAGTTAGTAGTAGTGAATCAACTACATTAACCGGGGATATTTTGGAATTTGAAATTTCGAATGAATTAGATGCAATTTTGGAAACACCAGATGTTGAATAGAAAGGGATGATTTAAATGAATAATATTATAGTTTCATTGAAAAAATTTATAACAAATAAAAATACAGTAACTATTTTAGGTGTTATTGTTATTTTAGGACTTTTGTATTGGGGGTATAATACTACTATTGAAAATCAGGTTAAGCCTGTTCAAATTCCAGTCGCAAAACAAACAATTCAGCCAAAAACATTAATTACTGATGATATGGTAACTTATATCAATGTTCCTTCAATTGCTGTAAGTACTAACGTTCAACGAAGCAAAACGAGTATAGTTGGAATGTACTCAAATGTTAATACGGTAATTCCAGCTGGTAGTATGTTTTATAGTGATGTATTAATTACTGAAGATGAGTTGCCTGATTCTGCTTTTACTGCTGTTAAAGATGGCGAAAGACCATATGCATTGTCTGTAACAACAGAAAGTACTTATGGAAATTCTATTTTTCCAGGTAATAAAATAGATATATATATGAAAGCCGTTGATGAAAGTGGATTAGTAATGGTTGGAAGATTATTAGCTCAAGTCGATATTCTTGCTGTTAAAGATGGGTCTGGAAATAATGTATTTGAAGATTCTACTGTTACAAGGACACCTTCTACCTTATTGTTTGGTGTTCCAGAAGATGTGTTTATTTTATTAAAGAAAACAGAATATTTAAAAAGTTTTGGAGTTGAATTATTTCCAGTCCCATATGGAGGTACTGCTCCAATTGAAGGAGATTTAACAGTTGATCGTCAAGAATTAGTTAATTTTATTGAAAGTAATACTGTAACTTTTACTGATACAACTGATACTCCTGAAACACCAGTTTTAGAAAGTGAAACTGAGTAATTATGAATGATAATTTATTCTCTCAAATAGATTTTGGCCCTTTAGTAGAATATTTAAACAATGATGATATTACCGATATATCATATGGGAACAATGGGCAACTTCATTTAAAAACATTATCAAGGGGAATTTTTAGAGTTGAAAATCCAAATGTTACAAATGCTATGATGGAAAAATTGGCATTTCAATGTTCGAATGTTATGGGTAAATCATTTAATGCCGCTCATCCTTTTTTGGATTCTGAAAGTGCTGAATTGCGTATGAATTTTATTCATGATTCGGTAGCAAGTAATGGTATAGCTTGTGTTATTCGTAAAACTCCTGCAAAAATAAGATTAGAGAAAGATAAAATTATTGAAGAAAAGTATATTACCTTAGATGTTCATGATTTTTTGGTTCAGTGTGTTTTAGCTCATTGTAATATAATGGTTTGTGGAGAAACTGGTTCTGGTAAAACAGAATTTGTTAAATACTTAGCTTCAAAAACAAAAGAGGATGAAAAAATAATAACTATCGAAGATACTTTGGAATTGCATTTGGATAGAATTTTTCCTCATCGTGATATAGTTGCAATGAAAACAAATAATGTTGCTTCATATAGTGACGTTTTAGTTGCTTGTATGCGTCAGAATCCTAAATGGATATTGCTTTCTGAAGTGCGTAGTGCAGAAGCTGTTATGGCGGTTCGTAATTCTATTTCTTCTGGACACTATATTTTATCTACGATTCATGCCGACAAAGCAGCATCAATACCAAATCGTATGTATAGTTTGTTGGAAACAAATCAGGAAATAGATCAATTTTTAAAATCAATTTATAGATATATTCAATTAGGCGTTTTAATAAGAGGTAGACAAGATAAGCAGACTAAAAAATTTATTCGTGAAGTTGCAGAAGTTACAGAGTTTTACGTAACGGAGGACAATGAAGCAAAATATAATACAATTTATAAAAAAACCCCTGAAGGAACGATATCTAGAAAAAATCCTAGTAAATATTTGATTGACTACATTGAAGGACAAGGTGTAGTAATTCCTCAAGGATTTATTAAACCAGAATATGATCAATATAGTGAAAAAAAATCAGATAATATTAGACCAATTAATACTAATACAACAAATTTAGTAGCGCAATCTTCTGTTCAAATTCAACCAAAACAATTTGTTCAACCAGTGCAAGCAACACAATCAGTTGTTACATCTTAATTTTAAATTCCTGCGAGATAAAGGAGGTATATTTTATGACTACTACTATATTTGTAGTAATATCAATTATTCTTCTATTTATATTTGTGTATAGAATAAATACTGGAGAAAATGTTTATAAATATATTACAGGTCAAATAACTTCAATTTATGAACAATACGCTCCTTATTCTTTTAAAATAGTAAGAGAAAAAGTAAAAGAATTAGGACAAGAGTACACTCCAAGACAATATGCAATACAAATAACGATTTTTGCTGTCGCTTCAGCAGTTGTGTCATATCTTTATTTTTATAGTTTAATCTGGTGTATTGTTTATATTTTAGCTTCTGTTTTAGTTATTCCTTATCTTTCATATTTGCGTTGTAAGAGATTATATAGTGAATTTATATTTGAACAAATTCAAGTATATACGACTAATACTATTATGGAATTTGCTACAACACAAAGTTTCGTAAAATCGCTTGAAGGCGTTTACGAATCAGGTGTTTTGGAAGATCCTGTGAAAAGTGATATAAAAACAATGATTGATATGGCGTATAGAAATGGTACAATCGATGAATCAATTAATTTTATGAATGAAAAATACGATTATTATATTGTAAGAAATATGCATCAATTATTTTTTCAGATAACAAATGA
>CALVSP010000068.1 GCA_944359065.1 uncultured Bacilli bacterium | reverse complement strand
CGTAGGAGTCTGGGCCGTGTCTCAGTCCCAGTGTGTCCGATCAGCCTCTCAGCTCGGATATGCATCGTAGCCTTGGTGAGCCATTACCTCACCAACTAGCTAATACAACGCAAGCTCATCTCAAAGTGAAGCCGAAGCTCCTTTTAGCATATCTAGTTATCTAAATATGAATTATCCGGTATTAGCATCCGTTTCCAGAAGTTATCCCAGTCTTTGAGGTAGATTACCCACGCGTTACTCACCCGTCTGCCACTAGAGGGAAAATCCAAATCAAACTAAATCCAGAATTGTGCAAGCACTCAACTTTCAATAATTATCATTGGGCCCTCTCGTTCGACTTGCATGTCTTAGGCATGCCGCCAGCGTTCATCCTGAGCCAGGATCAAACTCTCCAAAAAAAAATAATTTTTTGTTAAATTAGTTTTTTATCCTGACTAATTATGAATTGACATTTTGCTCAGTTTTCAAAGATCATTCTTGCGCTCTTTTCAGTTGCGCATTAATAATATATCAAATTAATTCAAGTAAGTCAATACTTTTTTTACATTTTTTTAACTTTTTTTCAAAAATGTAAACTTTATATCAATATATTATTTTTCTTTCATTTTAAAGGATTTTGTCCTTTTTTTTCGAAAGCCACTATAATATACCAAATTAATTTAAGTAAGTCAATACTTTTTTTACATTTTTTTTATTTTTTTTATTTCGTTTATATAATATGTTAAAAATTATAAAAAATTACTATTTTTTCTTT
The DNA here is from genome assembly GCA_944359065.1 of uncultured Bacilli bacterium. Lineage (GTDB taxonomy): Bacteria > Bacillota_I > Bacilli_A > RF39 > UBA660 > Faecisoma. The sequence continues at coordinate 4,851 of CALVSP010000068.1, read as the reverse complement.
CTTCTTGTAATTTGAAATAATAGGAACAATAATCTTTATTTTTTAAAGGATCAAACATAATTTTATTTTCTTTATAAAATTTTATTAACTCATCTAATGCCATTTTTATAACCTTATCTAAATCTCCACTATATTTCATTATTTTTTTGTGATATTCATATTCCAATTTATCTAATATTTTAAATTCACCAGTTGGAAAAATTCTTAAATCTAAATCATAATCGATATATTTAATTGTTCCTTCTTCGATTATAAATGGTGTAGCTATATTGCAATAATAATATATGCCATCTTTTTTTATTTGTGATATTATATTAAACCATTTATTTTTAAAAAAATACATAATTGCTGGTTCTTTTGTTTTCCACCAAGTTCCTTCAGCTTCTGTTACTTTAGTTTTATTATTACCAAATACAATGTAATCTTTTTTTATATCTAATACTATTGCCTCATCCCAGGCACGATGAATTTTACCATTATGTTTATAACATTGAATTTGAAATTTATCTCCTATACAAATATTTTTCATAATTACCTCTTTCTATATATATTATATCACAAAAAAAGAAAGATTAATTTTCTTTCTCTTTTAAATATTTAATTGCTGCTTGATATTGATCATCATTTTCCAAAGTTGGATTTTTATAATATTCTTCGGATAGTGAAACTTCTAAATCTGGTTTGACACCAACTTCATTTATCCATTCACCATTAGATGTCAACCATTTTTTAGTTGTTACTTTATATTGTCCAACACCGGAAATAGTTTGTAAATTTTGAACTGTTCCTTTACCATAACTAGTATTTCCTATTATATAGGCTCCTAATTGTTCTCTTAATGAAGTAGCCATTACTTCACTAGCTGAAGCACTTCCTAAGTTTTGTAATATAACTATTTTATATGTTTTATCTTTATTACCTGTAGAATAAAACTTTTCAACACCATTTTTATCTTCTGTTTGATAAATAACGTGTGTATCGTTCATAAATAAGCTAAGCATATTTTCTACTGCTAATAAATGACCTCCACTATTTCCTCTTAAATCGATAATCAAACTCTCCATACCATCATTTTCTAATGCGGTTAATGCCTTTTCAAATTGAGAATATGTATTGTTAGCAAATATATCAACTTTTATATAACCAATATTATTTTCTTTCATTTCAGAATGAACTGATTCAATAACAACTTTTTCTTTTTTTAACTCGAATGTTAATTCTTCAGTGCCTCGTAAAACAGTTAGTTTAATATTATCAGTATTTGAAATTTTATCAACCAAATCAGATGTCGTTAATCCTTCAACACTTTCATCATTAAATTTTGTAATAACATCATAAATATTTAAGCCAGCTTTTTCGGCAGGACTATTAGGATAGATAGATGCTATTATTATTTCGTTATTAGTTGTCATACTAATACCTACACCTAAACCTTCATATTCTCCTTCTAAGGTTATTGAAAAGTTATTGGAATCTTCATCGACAAATTGTGAATATTCATCAAGTGAAGAAACCATACCTTTAATTGCATTAGATATTAATTCGTCTTTATCAATATCACCATAATAATTTTCTAAAATATAATTGTATTCTTCAATAAACTTTTGAATTTCTTTAGTAGCAGTTGAATAATCACCATTACCTAAATCGGCTTTTTTGCCAATAAAATATCCAACTAATGAAAATATTAAGGCGCATATAACAAATATTAAGACTAATTCAAAAGAACTATACTTTTGTTTTTCAATGATTTGCTCTTCCTTTTCTATCTTTTTTACTTTTGGTTTTGTAATCTTTTCACTTACGACATCTATATCAACTTTTTTCTTTGAATTTCTTTTTGTAACTGTTTTCTTCTCTGTTTTTTTATCTTTTTCCATATCATCATTCCTTACCTAATATAATATATCATATTTTTTTCAAAAAATCTATTTTTACAAAAAAATTTCACAAAAAAAACAAAAATTAATTTGTTTATGTCAATTGGTAGTCTGTATGGGATTTGAACCCATGTATGTAACCTTGAGAGGGTTATGTGTTAACCGCTTCACCAACAGACCATATAAGAAGATATTAATCTTCTTCACTTGCAGAAATTTCTTTTAAATATTCTTTTAATTTTTCGCCAACATAATGTTCTTTTATTTTACCATCTTTAATCTTTAATAAAGTTGAAGCATTCAATTTTAAATCCTTGATTGTTTTAATTTCAAAATTTGCTTTTTCACCAACAAAGCTACTATTAAATGGATTATTCAAATCAGCAGTATAATATCTTATTGCATCTTCTTTACTTGCATATAATCCTAAATATGTTTGATATAAAACATTATATACATCATCACTATCATAAACCATAACATAATATTCATCATTAGGTTGCGTTAGTAAATCGTTAATCAAAATATTATCATATTGAATTTGTGCTCCTGATGAAGTTTCTTCTTCCTCTTCTTTTTCTCTATTTACTAAAAATGTTATTCCATAAAAAACTAAAAATATAACTGTTACAAGAACAATTAGTTTAATTAGTTTTCCAAATTCATCTTCAGTACTAATGTTGGCTTTTTTGATTTTTGTAGTATTTTTTTTTGCCATTTCTAATCACCTGTATAAATTATAGCATATAAATAAAAAAAAAGAAACATTTTTCACTAATGTTTCATTATTTAGATACAGTCATCGTATTGATTGAATTGGCTACTTCTAATAATTGGGTATTATCTAATTTATCAGACACGACATAAAATTCTACACCATTACTAATCCAAGTAACTGAATCTTCACTTAAAACTCCTACTGTATCAGTTATTATATAAGGTTCACCATACATTGGAATCGTCAATAATTCACTTGTTGGATTAGCAGTTTCTTGAATTATAGTAAATGGACTTTCACCACTAAATGTTAAAATGACTCTTTCGCCTGTTTCTGTAGATACTTTTTCTTGGCCAGATAATTGAGTATTTTCTGGAATATACATAGGATAAACTATCGAATCTAATGTGCTATTAGTTTCATCTAGTTCTTTACTTACATTACTACTTAAAACAAAATAATTATCGTCATATGTAGCTTTATAATCGATACTATTAAATGTCATCTGCATCTGCACTTCATCATTATTATTTAATACAACTACTGATTTTAAATTTAAATCTTTATCTAATGTTATTTTTTGTTTAGATAATTCACTATTACTACTATAATTTACTTTAGTCGTAAATACATAATTATTATCTATTTCTTCAAATACTCTTTCATTATCATTTTCGATATCTTTTAAAATTGATTGTAAAATATAACTTTGGGAATTATTATATGGCCACTCGCTTTGAAATTTAAAGCTTTTATTTAGTGATGGCGTTAAAACTATAACACACAAAAGTTTTAAATTTTTATAGTATCTTATATATATTATTAAATTTATTTATTTTCTATTTTATCTTGCGATTCAATATATTTATAGTTTAAGTTATTATTTTTGGTTATTACTGATTCTCCTAGTTTCTTTTCAAGGTCGTCTCTAGCAACTTTGGCAGTATTACCACCCATTCTTGCTATTTTTTTGTTTTGTTCTAAACCATAAGGCTTATGTTTTTTAGCAAGTTCTCTTGTTGCTGTTTCACCTAGGTCTGTTAAAAGAACTTCTATATCAGACATATTATCTCTTAAAGATTCTTTACGAAGTCCTTTAAATACTTTATATTCACTTGCTTTCATTCCAGACCATTCTTGATAAATTTCATTCGTTAGTATCCCATATTCATAATTTTTAGTGATACCGCCCTCTTTCCATACATCAGTTAACCTTTTTCTATCAACAATTCCATCTAATCTATCTTTTATCCATTTATCACTATATCCTCGTTTTCTATAATAATCTACTGCCCTGTTAATAGCAATTTCAGGATCAAATACCTCGTCTATTCTTTCACTACCTAAATTAGCAAGCCACAATTTAAAAGGTTCAGCCTTAGGACTAGGAACGGATTCAATTAATCTTAATATTCCTTTAGTATCTAAAGTGTCAGTCAAATAATTTTTTCCATCTTTTTTTGACTTCATTTTGAGTTGCACGATTTTTTCGTGCAACTGACTTCCTTCTTCTTTTAACTTTCTTTTTAAATCGCTCCAGTAATTTCTTGGTATATTAGCATTAGTTAATGCACTAATAACATCAACAACACTAAAATAATATTCTTCTTTTTCATTATCCCAAATACTTCTTATTTCATTACCCTCAAAAAGATTTGATATTGTTTCTAATTTATCTTTACTCATTTATTACCTCCTTTAAATCAACTTAAACTTATAATATATATCAATATTTTTTTCTTCATCTATCTCTATTCTGTCAATTAGTGAACTAATTAATGCTCGAGATGGATTTTTCATACTCACAAATTCTTTAATTTTATCTAGATAAAAATTATCATCGATTTCCCCATTATTTTCTAAATTATATAGAGTTCTTTCATATTCTAGTTTCTTTTTCTTTGATTCATTAATCTCTAGGGTCAAGTTGTTGTAAGTTCTTTTATACATTTCCAAAGTTATATTTCCCTCTAATTTATCATTATAGCAAATATCTATTTTTTTATTAGCATTTTCGATTGCTGTTTCTAATCTAAATATTTCTCCTTTAATATTATCTTTTTTCTTTTTGATTCTATCGTTAGTTTTTAATATACTTTCAAGAGTTTTTTCATCTAGGTAAATATTCGCCATTTTTCGTAAATTATCTAAAACTATATTTTCTATAATTTGATACTTAATAGAATGTGGTGTGCATACATCTTGTTTTTTTCTTTTAGCCCAATAATTACAATTACCATAAATTCGGCTAAC
>CALVSP010000067.1 GCA_944359065.1 uncultured Bacilli bacterium | reverse complement strand
AAATTCATTAAATTAATAAAAAAAGGTTGACAAAATCAATCCTTTTGAGTTAGTATATATAGTACCAATTCGAGATACTTTCGAATTGGCGCTAGTATCACACTAGCCAACCCCTTTTTATTCTTTTATGCGAACTATTCCTATAAGGAGTAGTTCATTTTTATTATAATATATTGACTTTTAGCTAGTCAATATTTTTTTATTTTAATTATGTAAACAAATGTCAATGAATTTTAATCTTATTATTTGCGATTTCTTCTAATGCCCTTCCAATTGGTTTTTTTGAAATATATTCATTTTCTTTTAATTGAAAATGTTCTGTTTTTTCTATTTCATGGGCTCTTTTAGAAACTATATTTACTAATAAATATTTAGATCCTACTTGATTTAATAATTTATCAATTGATGGATATATCATCTAATCACCTTCCCTATATTAATAATAAAACAGATTTTTTTATTTGACAACAAATATATCATAATTTTACACTATTTGACAATTTTAAATATAATTTATCGATATCATCCTTGGTATATATCTTTTTATTTAGTCTTTTATCGACTGTATTATATAGTAACCTTCTTGTTGTTAGCCATACTCCTGTCACTTTAAAAGTTAATCTACTATTTAAAATAACATAATTAAAAGCATCTTGTTTTAAAATAAAAGGATTTTTTATTTTTTTATTATTGATTAACCAATACTCATCTTTAATATCGCCTTTTAAAACGCCTTGTTTATTTAAACATACAAATTCAAAAATACCTGCTTCATTAATTACGATTAAATTATTACCAACTATCAATGTTTTTTGATAAGTGTTTAATTTTGATAATTCAGCAATAATCATTTCATTATAAGTATGTCTTTCTACTTTTTTAAAAGGATTTATTCTATCACCGTATCTAATATAATCTAATCCTATTTTAATTACCATACCAGTATTTAAAATAATTATGCCTAAAAATAATAATTCTATTCCGATATTAGTTATTAAAGGACTAAATAAAAGTACTAATAGTACTGGAAATAAGCCCGCATATATTCCTAATAAGGTACAAATAATCCATTTTTTCATTCTACCACCTATACTAATAATAGCACATTTAATTTAAAATTTAAATACCATTATCATTAAAACTATAATATTTATCTTTGCCAATTATTATATGATCTAATACATTAATACCTAATAATAATCCAACTTCCCTTAATTGTTTAGTAATAACAATATCATTATTAGATGGATTAACATTGCCTGATGGATGATTATGCACACAAATTATACTCGATGCACTTAATAAATACGCTTCTTTAAATACTTCTCTAGGATGAACTAAACTTTGGTTAATTGTTCCAATAAACAACAATTTATCTTTGATAATCTGATTTTTAGTATCTAAATAAACACAATAAAAATGTTCTTGTAATTTATCACTCAATTTATTTTTATAATATTCAAAAATATTTTCTGATGAGCATATTTTTATTTGATTGATATTGTTTAATTTATTATTTATCCTTTTTCCTAACTCAATACTAGCTAATATTTCACACGCTTTAGCCTTACCTATTCCTTTTATTTTAATTAATTTTTCATAATTTATATCTCTTAAATTATTAATATTATCAATTTCTTTTAATATAGTATTAGCTAATTCTTTAACCGATAAATCTTTAGTACCAGATTTTAATAATATTGCTAGTAATTCTTCATTACTTAAATATTCTACCCCATTACTAACTAATCTTTCACGAGGTCTTTCGTTTATTGGAATATCTTTAATTAATATATTATCCCTCCTCTTTATATTTACTTAAAGTTTGTTTGATTACTTCTTTAATTGCCTCTTCTTCTTCAGTACCTTGTAATAACATATCATATTGTCTTAATGAATCTATTAATTCATTATCAGAAATAGTAGTTGTTTTAATAATCGTATTTATTCCTTTATTTTTATAATAGTCTTGAATTTTACTTACATTATCACTTTCTAATGAAATACCGATATAAACATAGTACATATTATCGATTACACTATAAATATAATCAGTTAAAGAAGATGTATTTTCTTGCATACTTTCCATACTAGAATATACTCCTTGTTGGACTAAATAGGCTGTTTCTTTAACATTAAATACTGGTATTATATTTACACTTTCATATTCTTTTAGCATATAATAAGATAATAAAAAACCGACTAATATAGATATAATTATTGTTGTTAAATATTTTTTCATATCATCACCATTTTTATTATATCCTATTAATCAGTTATATTTTGTCGAATTAAATTAATTCATCAATTTTTGAAACGATATCATTAACATGAACATCAAATGTTTGATTTGTTTCTCTTATTTTTAATTCTACTAAATTATCTTTTGTTTTTTTACCAACTGTAATTCGATATGGTATACCAATCAAATCCATATCATTAAATTTTACCCCTGCTCGTTCATCGCGATCATCTAATATTGTTTCAATATTGTTTTTATTTAAGTTATTATATATGGCATTAGCAATTGATTTTTGAATATCATCCTTTTTATCAATTAATACGATTGCTACTTTATAAGGAGTAATATTTACTGGCCAAATAATACCTTTTTCATCATTTTTTTGTTCAACTACTGAAGACATTATTCTACCTAAACCAATACCATAACATCCCATTACTACTGGTTTTAATTCATTGTTTTCATCTAAATAATTTAAGTTTAATGCTTTTGAATATTTTGTTCCTAATTTAAATGTATTACCTACTTCAATACCGTGTTTAAAATATAGTTTTTTACCACATTTTGGACAAGTATCAAATTCTTTAACATTTTTAATATCTCCGACATAATCGTAGATAAAATCAGAAGTATTTACATTTTTATAGTGGTAATCTGTTTTATTAGCGCCTACTATATAATTATATTTATATAATATATCATTATCAATTACTATTTTAATATCTAATCCAATTGGTCCAGCAAATCCTACTTTAGCGTGAGTTACTTCTTCTACTTCTTCTAATGACGCTAATTCGATAGTTTTTCCATTTAATAATTTTCTTAGTTTTGTTTCGTTAATTTCTCGATCACCGCTTACTAAACAAGCATATAAAACACCATCAACTTTATAAATTAATGTTTTAACAAATTTATCTTTATCTTCTTTTAGATAACTAGATATTTCTTCAATTGTTTTCGCATCAGGTGTGTGAACTAATTGTTTTTCTTTATATTTGGTAGCCTTTTCTTTATTAATTACACATTCACTTACTTCAATATTAGAAGCATATCCACAATCACATAAAACTAATATATCTTCGCCGATATCGGTAACTGCTTGGAATTCTTCACTTAATAATCCTCCCATAACACCAGTATCAGCAGTTACAATCCGATAATCAATACCAATGCGATCAAAAATATTTTTATAAGCATTAAACATTTTCATATATGATTTATTTAAATTATCTAATGATGTATCAAAACTATAAGCATCTTTCATAAAAAATTCTCTTACTCTTATTAAACCATATCTAGGTCTAGGTTCATCACGATATTTATTGCCTATTTGATATAAATTAAAAGGCATATCTTTATATGATTTAATTTTCATTCTAGCGGCTTCAACAAAGAATTCTTCATGCGTTGGTCCTAAAACTAAATTTCTATTATACCTATCTTTTAAACTAAACATATCATGACCAAAGTTATCTCTTCTACCACTACTTACATATACATCTTCTGGTAATAAGTTAGGCATCAATAATTCATTCGCACCTGCTTTGTTCATTTCTTCTCTAATTATATTTTCAATGTTTTTTAAAACCTTTAACCCAAGTGGCATATACATATAAATACCATTACCTATTTTTTTTACCATACCACTTTTAACTAATAAATTACCGCTTACAGTTTCTTCATCTTTAACATCTTCTCTAAATGTATAGAAAAAGTTTTCACTTAATCGCATAATCTCACCTCAACAAAATAATTATATCATATTTTAAAATATTTTATTATAATTTCTTTAATTTTTGACTACTTAATGAAGCAAGGAAACTACTAGTAGATGATTTTATTTTATTTATAAATTCATTAGCGATATTTAATCCTATAATACTTAAACATTCTTGATAACTTTTTTCATTTATAGCTTCATTATATTTCATTAATTTTTTTATAATACTTTTATCTTTTTTATATCTTTCTAATATATAAATGGCAATAGGAAAACCTAAGACATTCCAAGTATCTCTAACAATTAAATTATGTTCTTTAACATATTCTTCAAAACGATCAATTGTTTTTTCGTAATTGTTATCTTTAAAAACTTTATTATATGTTTCTAAACTTATATCTTTTTTCTTTTTATATAATAAAATTAATTTATAGCAATAATAAACTTTATCCATACATTTTAAAATTGTTGGCACTCCAAATTTCATAAATATATTTAAATCATCACTATACTTAATTTGTTTTAATTCTTCAATATATATAAATTCCATCCCATAAGATAAAGACTCTGTTAATAAATCACTTACAAAATCTCTTTTACTTTCAGGTTGATTTAAAAAATGCATAATTTCGTGAATTAAAATACAACTATCGATAACATTATTATTTAAATAAATTTCGATTATTCTTTTATTATCTTCATCATAATATGAAGTTCCATCTTTACCTTTAGTAGTTTTATCATCTATTTTTTTAAATATTATATTACCATTTGCAATTAATTCTTTTATGGAAACATTTATATTATGTTTGTCTAAAAATTGTTGGGCTAAAGAGATATTTTCTTCTAAACTAACATATGAGAAATTATGTGGTTGAAATTCAATTCTCTTTATAACATCAATATATTTATCGTATATATAATTTGATAAATTCCATAAATTTTCTATTTCATCTAATATAAAAGAATTAAATGAAAAAAAAGACATATTTTCAAACCATTCTTTATAAGTATTAATTCTTTCTTTTGTAACCATTTTCTCACCGCCTGAATTCATAATTATTATAACATAAGATATTGTAAAAATATTAAATATATGTTATTATTAGTATGTAAGGAAAAAACTTGCATATATTAAAAAGGAACATTCAGTTTTGCAATGTTGAATGTCTACCTTATATTTTTTTGGTTACACTCATTTGCTAAATGAGTGTCATTTTTTTATTACTATTATCATTACGATAAGAAGTGATAAAATGATAATAATGTGTTTTAAAACTTTTATTACATAAAGTCTTTTGGACATTTTATCAAGCCTCCTCTCTTAGAAGATTCGGCAGACACTCAACAACTAAATATTCCTAATAATAAGTATACTATAAATTAACTTATAACTCAATAATTATTTTAATTTTTAGTTAATTTATATTGTAAAAATATTAAATATATGTTATTATTAGTATGTAAGGAAAAAACCTGCATATATTAAAAAGGAACATTCAGTTTTTGCATGTTGAATGTCTACCCTATAATATTATAGGTATGGCACTTATTCAAACGCGAATGAGTGTCATTTTTTTATTACTATTATCATTATAATAAGAAGTGATAAAATGATAATAATGTGTTTTAAAACTTTTATTACATAAAGTCTTTTGGACATTTTATCAAGCCT
>CALVSP010000066.1 GCA_944359065.1 uncultured Bacilli bacterium | reverse complement strand
AATGTAAAATTAGTTGGAAAAGAAGAATTCCTACCACAAAAACTACAGATGTAAATCAAGAAGAAGAGGTTGAATTAACTATTAAATATGATGAGTATGATAATTTAATGTTTTTAATTAACAATGTTTTAAAAATGAAAAATATTGAAAGTTATGAAAGATATAGAACTACTTTTACAAATGATGAAGTAGAAATATCAATTGATGAATATCCATTTGGTATCGCACTTGAAATAGAAAATAAAAGCAACAATACAAGTCCTAAAAGAGTAGTTAGAAAATGGACAGAAATTTTAGGACTTGATATTGATAAAGCATACAGGTTATCATGGGATGATAAGTATTCAGAACTATGTAAAAGTCAAAATATAAAACAGTATAACCATGTCACTTTTGACAAACCGATGCCTAAAGTAATAGAATAAAATTATTATAATATAAAATAAAAATAAAATTTTATAATTTAAAAACTTAATTATGAAAAAGTTGTTGTAGTAGGGACTGTCATGATTTTAAACCATAATCGTATAAAAGTGAGTTAAAAATGCTGGTGGTGATTTAAAACTAGTTGATTACATGATAATAATATTGATTTGTTTGGAGATACTTATGAATTTTTAATAAATAGACCATAATTAGCCCATACGCTGATTAAATTTATAAGAGCTAAGAGAACCAAATTTAAACAAAAATGATTTGTTAATAAACTATACTAAAATTAAGTTTTTGAACTTAAAAAAGATATAAAATAAAGAATTTAAAGATATTTCGTTTCAAATATTAAAAATTGCTAAATTTTGTTGTATAATGTAGTCAAGAATAGCAGTATCATTCTTTTTTAAGATAGATACTGCTTATTTTTTTGAAGTGAGGTGTAATGAATGGACAAAGAGGAAATTCAATTTAGCATTTATAAAATTTCTAAACAACAGATATTAGACACTTTAGATAATGTTGATGAAACTAATAACACAGAGGAATTATTGGATAAATTATTATTCTATTTGGAATGCTACATAAATAAAAGTGATGGTAGAGATCATGTTAAGAAAAATAAAAAGAATGGATATTATATTTTATTTATAAAAAGTAGAAGAGAGCCAATTTGGAAGTCATTGATATTAAACTTGATGGAAATAACAGAAGAAAATGAGACAATATTTAAAATATTTAATGATAGTTCTTCATATATAATTTTTAAAATAGTTGCTGATGAAATATATGCTATGACAGGTGGACGTGGAAGTAATTATATATCTAAATTTATTCAAAAAAATTTTGGGTTATATTTATTGCCTAAATTAATACAAAGGAATAATCCGGTTTTAAAAAGAATTGTAGAGAATAACACGAGTGGAAATAACTTAACAACTAGAAGAGTTACAAAAAATATGAGTAGTTTAGTGGCTGAAAGTAATATAGGTAGTATATATAAGGAACTTTCGATACAAATATCTAATGAACTTGCTCCTAAATTGGGAATTCCAGTAGAAGAAAGCAAAAAATTAATAGGCATATCAAGTGGAGATTCGTTTGTTATAAGAAAAAGTATATCTATTGAGATACTTGAAAATGTATTAAATACTTTATCAGAGCTTTCAAAAAAAGAAGATAATTTTATTTTAAATTACTTTGTGCCTATAGAGAAAAAAAGAAAGAAAAAATCAGAACTAAATAATTTACTATATAATTGTATTTTAAATAATAATATAGAATCATTTGAGATAATAGCTGATGACATTGAAACATTTTACTTTTCTTCAGATAAATTTATTATAAAAAAGGCTGATATTATAATGATGGAAAAAGAAGAACCAATTAGCTTTGATGACTTGATTAGTTTAATGTCAGAGCAATGTAAGAGAAATATGAGCATCAATTTTATAAAGAACTTTTTAAACTCTACTTATTTATTAACTATAGATGATAATGGAAATACAATTATTCCACAAACAAAGATTATTACATTAATACGTGGTTGTTTAGAAATTGAAAGCGATAGTTATTATTTATTAAATGGTGAATGGTATGTTTTTGAAGATTCTTATTTTGATATGTTAAATCAACAATATAAAGAAATTTGTAATATAATTTTAAACAAAGATGATAATATCATAAAAATGTTTAATTTGAAAAAAAGTGAAAAATGTGAGGATGATTACAATGAAACCTTTAAAAAGTCTGATAATGTAATTTTTGCGCACAAGAAAAATTTTAAAAATGTTGAAATAGCAGATTTGATTTTTTGGGATGATGATTCAGTTTATTTAATGTGTAATAAAAGTGAGTTTAATGGACCTGGAATGCGTGATTTAGAAAATCAAGTGTTTACTTCATCTTCAATAATTAGCAGAGCTAGGGATAGTGAAATTAATATTTTAGAACAATACTATGACAAATTAAATGAAGAAGATAAAGAAATTATCTCTAAAAACGAATTCAAGTCCATGTTTAGAAACAAAAAAATAATATATATTTTAGGGTTTAATGAAAATTTGAAAATAGATACTAAATCGGTATACTGTCAATATTTGTTAAAACAAATTTATCAAAACTTATTATATAATAGCATGGAATTAATGTATGTTAATTATCAAATTTAAAAAAGTATCGCCACTATTACAATTTAATTAAAAAAAATATATAATTATGTAGTGGGCAAGTATTGCAATTTTATGTAAATCTTGCTATACTTAGATAGTAGTAGGTGATACATTATGAAAAAGCAAAAAAAATTTAGAGTTATCTCTTTGTTCTCTGGTGCTGGGGGCATGGATTTGGGATTTATAAACGCAGGTTTTGAAATTGTTTGGGCGAATGATTTCTTTAAAGAAGCAGTAGAATCATATAAAAAAAACGTGGATAATAGAATAGTTTTTGGAGATATAACTAAAATTGATAGTAGTCAAATGCCAGATAATATAGATTTAGTAATTGGTGGCTTCCCATGTCAAGGATTTTCTGTAGCAAATACAAAAAGAAGTATGAAAGATGAGCGTAACTTTTTATATAAAGAAATGTTAAGAGTTATTAGAGACAAACAACCAAAGTTTTTTGTCGCAGAAAATGTTAAAGGAATTCTTTCAATGAAAAAGGGAAAAGTAATTGAAATGATTAAAAATGATTTTAGAAAGCTAGGATATAAAGTAGATGCAAGATTATTAAATGCTGCTGAATATGGAGTTCCCCAAGCACGGGAAAGAGTTGTAATTATCGGTAATAGAATTGGTGTGGATAATCCTTATCCAAAAGCAACTCACTGGGTTGATAGTAAAAAGTATGATAGTAAAAAAGGCTTGAAAGCTCCAGTCACTGTTGAACAAACAATAGGATTTTTAAGTGATGTAAAATTAAGTGACAAGCCTATAACTTTAGAAGATGGAACCATTATATATAATCATATGGCAGCGACCAATGTGTATGATAAGTTTTGGGGAAGAAAATATAAGGTTGATCAAGCTAAAATTTGTGATTATTTAAGAATGTGGCGTGACAAAGCTGGTTATACAACAAAAAAAGTAGACGAACATTTCGGCTATAAATATACAGCCGGGCACTGGTTTAGAAAAGATAATCATTCTGGTAGTATACCTAAACCATCAGACTGGTGGGAATTAAAAAAAATTCTTGGATTTGATAGTAAGTATGATAAGAAAGTTACTACAATGGTGGAAAAAGAAATTAAATTTGAACAATCACTAAGAATTACAAATTGGGATAGACCAAGTGATACTATAACCGCAACAAGCCCAGAGATTCATGTCAATAAAGAAAGAAGATTGAGTGCAAGAGAATGTGCTATGTTACAGACATTTCCAATGGATTATGAATTTGTGGGAAGTTTAAATGTTATATATAGACAAATAGGTAATGCAGTACCAGTTAAATTAGCTGAGCAAATAGCCAAAGGCATATATGATGTATTAATAAAAAATGCAAAATCCTAATTTGAGTCTTCATTTAATTTATCATAAATTTTATAATACTTTTTCTCACCACACCAATATTCATTGATAGAGTTATATCTTTCTTCTAACCAAGCGTCATTAAATCTAGCAGTATTTCCATTTTTTACAGCCATTAAATATATATCCCAATGATTTCCTTTTTTCTTTTCTACTGTCCACCATACCACTTTTTTATCAACATCATAATATCCTACTTTATTGTTTAACCACGTAATCCTTTTCCATGATTCTGGTATATCGGTTTGTTGTTCGATTCTATTAAATTTTGCAGTTTCTGTTAATGTGGTAAATTCGTCTTTAGATGTAATATATCTAGGTTTATAATAAATACCTGCCACATGATCATAGTATGTATAGTCTTTAAAGTTAGAAAATAAATTGTCATTAAACAAATTGCTCAAAGCACCATTTGGCAAACAAGTTACTACTAAACTTGGATATTTCGTACTATTTATAAAATAAAAGGTTCCATGTCCGTCATCAGAATAACCAATCTTTACTAAAAATGTTAAAATAGGCTTATGGGTTCTTGAATCGATAGATTGAAGATTTGATTTTACGACAAAACCCGGAAAGTCACCGGAAGATAATACTTTTTTATTAATAAATGAAGTTTGATTATGTTCAAATTGAGTAGAATTTAATTCTCCAGCATTTCCCACTTTATCAATTGTTTTGACATCTAGATTCAAAATAATATCATCTAATTCTAATGCTATATCACAACTAATAGGCGAAGAATAAAATCGTTCTGATCCACTGAATCTTAAATATATATGGTGTCTTAATAATCTTTCCGATACTTCTTTAACTTTGTTTTTTTTCCCCCAAACTTCTTGAAGTATTTCGTAGTATTCCTGTGTTTCTTTTTCAATGTGTTTTAGGTCTTCTAAAAAATTCCTTGATGTAACTATATTTTCTATTATAGTCATATACTTTTGTTCTAAGTCTAATATTTTGTTTTGTTCATCAGTTCTTTCTATAGCTGTATATTGTTTTGACATATTATACACCTCTTTAATACATTATAACATTAAATAAAAATAATTCATAGTTGTCATAAAATGGTATAAAAGTTTTTTATAGAGAAAAAATACTAATTATAGTTTGCTTTCTTTAAAACATGAAGTTTATAAAAATAGACACATTTAAAATTGTTTATGTAATCTTCTCAAAACAAAGCTAACATACAATACAAGAAATAGATTTTCATCCTATAATTTTATAAAATAACATTCATCACCCATAATAATAAAGGCCAAAACACCATATAATAATTGGTGTTTCTTCTTTTTTGTGATATACTATTTTTAAATTGATATTGATGGAGTTTTTGTATGGTAAAAATTTTGATTGATGGTGTAGATAAAACAAAAGAAATTGAAAGTTGTGAACCAATTAATAATGGCTATTCTATTAAATATAAAAATAGCGATAAACAATATAACTATTCAGAAAAAAGAGTTCGAATAGAAGGTAATAGCAGTTGGCAAAATAACTTAAAGTATTTTAAAGAACTTGCTTCTAAAATCAGTATTGTTATTGAAAATTACAATGTTTTAGAAGATAGATATAAATATTTAAACAATTTAAATAAAGAAAGTATACTTAAGTTTTATCTAAAAGGCACATTACCATCTTTTCACAAACAAGTCAGTCATGTAAGATTTCCATTTGGTTTTAATCAAAGTCAAAAATTAGCTACAAAAAGAGCTCTTAAAAATAGAATAAGTGTTATTGAAGGCCCACCAGGAACAGGTAAGACTCAAACAATATTAAATATCATTGCAAACTTAATTATGGATGGTAAAACAGTTGCTGTTGTTTCTAATAATAATTCAGCCATTCAAAATGTATATGATAAATTAAAAGATAGAAATCTAGATTTTTTAGTAGCATTCCTAGGAAAAGATAAAAATAAGACAAAATTTATTGAAAATCAAAAAGAGTTACCTAATCTAGAATCTTGGTTGTTAGAT
>CALVSP010000065.1 GCA_944359065.1 uncultured Bacilli bacterium | reverse complement strand
TTGCTTTGTGTCAACACAGCAACACTTTAGAGCCGAAGTTTGCCTTGCACAAGCAAGGTTTTTGGCTGTCAAACTTTTAATTTGGTTATTTTCATTCATATCTAAATCTATATCAATATCTGGGGTATTAAAATCGTAATATATTTTTAACTTAATATGTTTACGATCACCATTAACTTTTTCAACTTCTACTTTTTCAACTAATAAATTTACTAGGTATGCTAAATTTTCCTTTATATCTAATTTTGAATTTAGACTAGTTTCAATAAGTTCTAATTTCTTCTTTAACCGTTCTTCCTCAAGATTATTCTTTGATGTTTCACTCAATTGTTTTTGTAGGTTAAATAACTCAACATTTAATTTGTCATTTCTAGTTTTAAATTCATAGTCATCAATAATACCTTTAATGCTTAAATCTAATAATTTATCTTTTTGCTTTTCAATAACAAGTATTTGTTTATTTATTTCTTCAACATCTAAATCTGATGTATGATTTTCTATAATATTTTTATATTCTTTCAAAACTAATGAAACATATTGCTTTTTGTTTTTTATAAAGTCAGAAAATAAATCTATAAATATTTTATCTAAATAAGATTCTTTTATATTAGGTGATGCACATTTTGAAACACCAGAAACTTTATAAGTTCTACAAGCCCATACTGGATTATTTGCTCTGTTAGAGCCACCATTTCTAATAAAAACTGCACCACAGTCCTTGCAATATAATTTACAAGAATATTTATATTTTTTAATATGTTCTTCTGTATTTAATATATGCCTAGATGGTAATTTTTTTCTTTTTTCGTGTAACAGATTTGCTTTATCCCATAATTCTTCTGATACTATTGCTGGAATACGATCATCTTTATAAATAATTTGCTTTTCTTTAGGTACTTTTCTTTTTTTATGAGTTTTGTAATCTTCAACTTCGGTAAGTTTAGCAGTATAATAACCTTTATATCTAGGGTTAGTTAAAAATTTTGCTAAAGTTGTTTGTGAATATGGTTCGCCTTTAGAGTTTAAATATCCCATTTTGGCTAATTCTAATCCAATTTTTTTAAGCCCCATATTACCACTAGCATAAGTAGTAAATAAATATTCTATAATTGGGGCTTCTTTTGGATTTATTTCGTATCTACCATTTTTCTTGAAATAACCAGTTAGATTACCACCAATTAGTTTACCATCCTTGATCATTCTGTTTATACCGAATTTAACTCTTTCAGATAGTTTTCGCACCTCATCTTGGGCAAGGCTTGACATAATAGTAAGTCTAAATTCTGAATCTTCTTGAATAGTATTTAAGTTATCTGATAGGAAATAAACAATTACACCATTTTTTAATAGGTATTCAGTATATTTAATGCTATCAACGGTATTTCTTGAAAATCTGGATATTTCTTTTGTCAGTATTAAATCAACTTTTCCAATAGTAGCATCTTCTATCATTTTTAAAAAGGAATCACGATTTTTTACTGCAGTACCAGAAATACCCTCATCGATATATCCACGAGTTAATGTCCAGTTTTTGTTTTCCATAATCATTTCTTCAAAATACTTTTGCTGATTTTCTAATGAATTTAACTGATCATCTTTATCAGTAGATACACGAGCATAATATCCAACTCTTAAATTCATATCATAAATTGTTTTTCCTTTTCGCAAATCTTCTCTTGCTTTTTTAATATCCATAAAATATCACTCCTTAACTGTGTTCCTAAAACTCAAGACTAGTTAGGTTGCTTGA
Organism: uncultured Bacilli bacterium; assembly: GCA_944359065.1. Classification (GTDB taxonomy): domain Bacteria; phylum Bacillota_I; class Bacilli_A; order RF39; family UBA660; genus Faecisoma. The sequence goes on along the minus strand of CALVSP010000065.1, from coordinate 4,403 downwards.
ATAGTACCTCCATTATTAGAGTTTGTCAAATCATCTTGGTATTCTTTTTTTATCTTTGTAAGTCTTGCTATAAGAGATTGTTCCATAGTTTTAAATGTTTTTAAATCTATTACATTATCATCATATAATTCTTTATTTACAATTAATCTAAACTCTAATAACTTATACTCAAATGGCAAGTGTTTTGTACTGAATTTAACTTCTATATCGTTATTTTCATACATTATGGATTCCTCCAAGTTCTTTAAATTTTATGAAACTCAAATTAAAAAAGAACTTATGACTAAATTTAGACATTATCTTTATGTCCTTTCTCTAAAGTTAAGTCTTGTTCCAAAGGATTCTTCAAATGTATTTCAATAGTAGACTTGCCATTATTACCAGTATCTATTTCTACATGATATACTTCTTTATTAACTTTTCCTTTTATAAAAGTTGTTTCTTTTGTGGAAAGTGGCTCACTAACTTCAAAACTAGCATAGGTACGGTTATTATTTTCTTTGTATTCAAATATATTTATTTTTTCTTTTAATAAATCTTGTACTACTTGAACAATGTTTTCTAGTTTTTTTATTTCTTCTTCCCTAAATTTATCATAAGAGGATAATTCTTCTTTATATAAGTCTTTATTACTTTTATTTCGTAAAAGTCTATCATATTTAGTTTGAATATTCTCAACTGTATAATAAGTATAACTCAAGTCTTTTAACGGTGTTACATTTCGTTTTAATTCGCCACTAGAGTAACAAGATAACTTTTTATATATAACAGTATCTCTAAATATCGGATAACCAATATTAGGAAATATGATAGTTTTATAATGTAGATTTTTTACTTCATCTGGTGTAAGTAGATCACGAGCAATTAGAGAAGTAGATTTATTACCGTTGTAATTCATTAAACTAATTGACTGACTTATTGAATTAGATTCTATTGTTTTTTTACCTAATCTTTTGCTAATCGCTTCAGCAGTATCCATTGTATTTGTTTTTAAATAAGCGAGTCCAGAGTTATCAAGAATAATTTGGGCAACTTCTTTACCATAAACATTGTCTAATTGACTTAAACTTTGAATAAATAAGTGATACCTTAATCCACGAGATCTAGCAACGGATATTATTGATTCAATACTGGGTTCAATTAATGGTGGGCAGTTAGAAAATTCATCACATATCCAGTCAATTTCAATGGGTACTTTTTTGTTTTCATTAGAGTTAGCCAATTTTACAAGTTCTTTATATAATAATCCTAAAATTATAGTAACAAGCGAATAATATATTTTATCTTCATCTGGAACTATAACATATAGTGCTGATTTAACTTTTCCTAAAATATTAAAATCAAAATCTGATTTACTAATTACATTAGCAACATTAACGTCATCAAAGATTGCCATTTTCTCTGAAAACACACTAGTAATAGATTTATAAGTGTTTTCGCTTGATGATAAAATAGGAATTAAACTGTCTTTAGATTTAGCACCATAAGGCTTTTGCTCAATATAATATTTAAACTTTTTAGAGTTTTTTTCTTCCATAGTAGAGTTTTGAAATTTACGAATAGAGGTCATAGTTATTTGTTCTCGCTTTACTTTACCATCTTTATATTCTTCCAAAAAAAAGCCAATTAGTCCCTCAAGAAGATTCTTGGCACTATTATTCCAAAAAGGATCTTTACCTTGTGATTTATCATAAGTGATCATTGATGCTATGGAAGTAATTAATCTATTTGTTTCAGCATAACTAGAAATTGACTTATTTAAATAATCTAATTTTTCTTCTTCATTATCTGTATTATCGGCTTTATTCTCAAATTCAATATACTTTTCATACTCACAAATAATCGGCTCTAGTATATTGATATGATTAGACAATTCTGGATGTCTAAAATCTATTGTTAAAATTTTATAGCCTCTATCATATAACATTTTAGAAGTAACATGATATATTTCGCCTTTAGGATCAGTTACAAAAACACTTCTTGGCTTTTTAGCATTAGCAATAAAACTAATCATTGGAATAACACAAGTAACACTTTTACCAGATCCACTTGATCCTAAATAAACATAATGGGGAGTTTCTTTATCAAACCATACATGAGTAACACTTTTATCATAATAAACTGGAAAACCAACTTCATTTATATTAGAAATTTTTTCTTTAGTAAAATTTTTATTAATTTCTGCTTCGGTTGCAAATCTTGCAGATCCATATTCATTATTACTTTTGATTTTATGTTTTGAAATAATTGGTTCAATATATATAAAACCAACAATAAATAAAATCAATATTAACAATAAAAAAATGAGAGATAAACTCATAGTCTATCCCTCACTAATTTATTGTTATAACTCATAATCCTCCTTGGTCTTATTTAATTCTTTTACCATGTTATCAATAATAGAATTAATATCTTTACGAGTTATATTTCTAAAATTTTCATAACCATCTTTAAAATAATAGTTTTCATTTGTATTATGAATATCATCTAACATATATTTAACTCGTTCCCAGCCAGATCTTTCTAAAGTATTTCTAACCAGTTCTTCTAAATCGTTATTATCGTAAATATCATCTGTATATTCATATAAATTATTTTGATATACAAAGTCCATAAAGTTATCTATATCTAAATACATAACATCATCGTTTTCAACACTTTTAAAATTTAATAATTCTTTTATCATATAACCACCAGCCTTAATCTATTTCATAATCATCATAATTCTTATCTATGATTTCATTTATTGCTAAATCTAATCCTTTTTTAAGAGTAGGATTATTTCTAATATCTTCATAAGTGAGTTCTAAAGCATCTAGTGTACTAGATATATCACGAGTATAACTATATTCGTGATTTTCAAGTTCACTAATAAACATATCTTTGATATAACCAGCACCAGTTTTATCTTTTTCTATTAACTCATTATGTTCTTTTCTTATATCTTCCCACAGTTTATTATAAGTATCTAGATCAGTTTTTCTTATATAGCCACCACCACCGATGGAATATATTTTATCAGTATCACTTGGCTCTAATCCCCAATTTTTCATACCGTTATCGAATTGCTCTTGATTAAAAGCAAACATTAATGGAAATTCATTAACTCTTTTTTGATGTATTTCTCTTAATTCATCATACTTATTTTTCATTTATTACCACCATCCTTTAAAATATATATTTTTTTATGATAAATAAGTAAATTTTCAATAGTCTTACCATCTTTAATAACTCTATATCTATTTCCCCAAAAACATTTATGTTTCCACCATAAACTATTTAGTATTTGTTTTATTTTCATTAAGCATCAACTCCTTTGTAGTTTCATTAATTCTTTTATTAGCAATATCAAAATACTTTTTATTTATTTCAAATCCGATATAATTTCTATTTTCTAAAATACAAGCGACTGCAGTAGTGCCACTACCTAAAAAACAGTCCAAAACTAAATCATTTTCTTTTGAACTGTTCCTTATTAATTTTCTAATTAGGGGAAGTGGCTTTATTGTAGGATGCCCATATATTTGTTTATCTTTAACATTTATAGTAGATAAATATATTGTTTTAGCATCCTCATAATTGCTCGGTTGACAATAACCATTTTTTCTAAAATACAAACAATATTCTTTGTCGCCTAAATACTTGTTATTGTGTAGGGGCATAGGATTAGTTTTTCCCCATATAATAATTTCTAATTTACAATTAAGTTTATCCATAAAATATTTAATGTAGGTAGGTATTTGTCTACCATTACACCAAATATAAATATTAATATTTTTCATAACTCTAATTAATTCATCTAACACCGATAAATCAAATCCATTAATTAAATTACTTGCTTTTAATTCATTTTCTAACTTAATTAGTTCTTTGCATAATTTACCAGTTCCTTTTTTACCACCTTTAGTAGAAATATCATAAGGTGGATCTATGACAACTAAATCAATAGAATTATCTGGTATTTTTTTAAGACCAATTAGACAGTCCTCATTGTATATTTTATTTACCAGCAAAAGTAGAATTCCTTTCATAAAAAAAAGTAGGAAGTATATCCCACCTTTGTCTAATTAAATAGCCATAATCTATTTTTAATATATTACTTAATCTATATAAATAAACACTACTAACATTTTTTATCTTATCATTTTCAACTTTACTTAAAGTAGAGATTGATATATTAGAAATATTTGATAGTGCTTTCAAAGTTAAATTATTTTTTAATCTTTCTTGTTTTAATATTTTCCCAATTTTATTTATAAACATTCCTCCTTTATTTAAAATTTATTGTATAAAAAAACAGACCATAGTATTATGATCTGCACTATTAATTGTAATTTTAGTGAATAGTAACTTAATTTTCTTTTTTATTAAACATATGGCGTACTTTATCTATTCGATTATTT
>CALVSP010000064.1 GCA_944359065.1 uncultured Bacilli bacterium | reverse complement strand
TTTACTGTGGAAATGTTATTTAATATTTATGAAACTGATTTTAATGATGAAATAATTAATAATGTGATAAATAAATTATTACCAATTTATGATTATTCATATTGCATATTAAATAGTTAAAAAATACCTAGTGAACATTAATTTGCTTACTAGGCTTTTTCATTTTTATTAACAGTTATTGATAAAACAAATATAAATATGAATATTATTATCTCTATTTTAAATATAGTTAAAATATCAAAAATTTTCAGTAATAAATTAAATTTATTATTTAAAAATATATTTAAACTACTTGTAATAATTATAGAAACTATTAATACAATTAACATTAATGCTATTAACTCAATTAAAATTATTAATTTATTTTGGATTTTATTATATCCTAAAAATTTAAGCATTGTTAATTTATTATTTTCATCTTTTACTATATTTCTTAAAATGATAAATATAATTGAATAAAATAATACTAATATTACATAACTAATATTAATTAATGTATCAGTTATTTCAATTAAATTTGACATACTTAATTGATCATTTGCATCTTCAACTGTATTTAAAGAAACATAAAAGTCATCATTATTTTCGGCTTCATCTAATTTTCCTACTAAAAGTTGAGCATCATAATAATCGTCAAGTGTTACTTTATAAGCATATATATTATTTTCTTTTTCTATCTTATCATACATATCAGAAGAAATAAACATTTCAGAAAATTTAGAATTATCAATTATATTTTCTATTACAAATTCGTAAGAAATATTATTATTAATAATTCCTATCTTTTTATTTATTAAACTAGATAATAGAATATCATAAGTAACTTGTCTATTAAATGATAATGTTATTTCATTTTCTTTTAAATTATCATCTTTTCTAACAATTATTCTATTATTCTTATGAATTCCGATAAACTCTTCCCAAGTTGGAATTATTAGATTACTTGTTGAAGGGGAAGAATCAATAATTATTCCTGTAGATCCATCCTGTATAACATAACCTTGTCTTCCTAATGTATCATAAGTATAATCAGGTTTTACTACTAATATTTTTTCAATGTTAATTACACTATCATATTTAGAAAATTCTTTATAATAATCATTTTGACCAATTACATATAATACCGTATTATTAACAAAAACTTCATTCAAGAGTCCTTTATAATAATTTATAAACGACATCAATGAAATAATTGCTACATTTAAAATTACTATAATAAAAATATATAATTTTGTAGATTTTTTTCTAAAAAATCCTTTTAAAAGTAGCATCATAGCTATTCACTTCCCACTAATTCAATTATTCTACAATTACAAACCTTATTAATATTAATTGTTGTAACAAATGAAGATAAAAGCACTATAATTATAAAATTTAAAATAAATATCAAAGGTGATATTGTTAAATTAATTCCAATGTAAGCCATATTAGATAATAATGAAGTTTTCAATATACTAAATAGTATTACTAATAAAAATATAGAAATTAAATAAGCTATTATATTTATTATTAGAAATTCAATAAAATACATTTTTTTTAAAGTTTTTTTGTTATATCCAATTGCTCTTAATAATCCAATTATATGACTATCATTTATTATAATTTTTTTTACATATGCTAAATCAAGAATTATAATAGTTAAAATAACAATGGTTATTAAAACAATATATGAAATATCTACCATATCAACTAAATTTTCATCTATAGAGTTTTTTTGATAAACATTACTGAAATTTTTATTTTTTATTTTATTCATTACATAATCTATATTATCTACACTATCTATCAACACATAAAAATTTGTATTATTAAATTCCATATCATTATTTGGATTTACTTTATCAATTATCGAAATAATATCATCTGACATAATATAACACTGATTATTTAAGTTCATAATTTGCTTATTATCATATAATCCGATTATTTCATAATCTTCGTTGTATTCTCTACCAGTAACAAGATTATTGTTATCTGAATCAAAATTCATTTCATAATATTTAATAGTAAATTTTTTATTTAATAAACTATCTTCAGATATAAAGTTTTCTTCTTTTAGTTTTAATTGGTATACCGATTCATCAGGATAAAAATTTTGAGGACATATTGCAACTTTAGAATCCCCTTCTTTAAATCCTCTACCTAAAACAATATTAGGATAAGTTGTTGCAGTTCCATATAAAAATTCAATTGTTCCATCTAGTTTTGAACTTTTAAAACTACTTTCTACAATTTTAGAGTTATATTTAGAATTATACACATCTAATATATGTTCAATACTTAAGAGTTCATTTTTTCCTAAATCAGCAACTTCTAATTTTGGACTTACTTCTAAAATTCTAAAACCTAAATTATTATTTATATTATCTTTAATATATTGATTAAAATTAAATTTAAATAATATTACAAACATGAATATTAAAGAACAAAAAGTTATTATAATCAAAAGATATAATTTTTTTCTATTTCTGATAATATCAATCATTGATTTTTTTATATAATCATTTATTCTCACAATTAACCTCTTTTAATGTATGATTACATAATTCAAAAATAACATCAGCATATTTTTTAGCGTTGTTACTATGACTGACAACTATAACACATTTACCATCTTTTGATAATTTTTTTAATTTTTCAAAAATAATCTTTTCATTTTCTTCATCTAAATTACCTGTTGGCTCATCAGCTAAAATAATAGATGGATCATTAGCCAATGCTCTTGCAATTGCTACTCTTTGTTGTTCGCCACCTGATAATTCATTAGGAAAATGATTAAATCTTTCTTTAATATCTAAACTATCTAACAATTTTAAAGCTCTTGCTTTTCGATATTTAAAATTTATTTCTGAGTTTATACACATTGGAACTATTATATTTTCATAAGCCTTCAAATTAGGATCTAAATAAAAATTTTGAAAAATATAACCGATGTTTTTCATTCTTAATTTTGACAATTCAAAATCATTCAACGATGCAACATTTTTTCCATAAATCTTGTATTCACCACTATTAAAACTATCAATAAGGCCTAAAATATTAATTAGAGTTGTTTTACCACTACCACTATGACCAATTATTAAATAAAACTTTCCTTCTTCAAATTCAAGTGACACACCATCTAAAATAAGTATTTTTTTATTATTATTCTTATAAATTTTAATAACTTTATTTAAACAAAGAACTTTTTTATTATTATTCATACTTATCTCCTTAAAACAAATTAGTTATCCATTATTTTTAATATAACATAAAAAATCTAAAATCATTATGCTTTTTGATTCCTAATTTTCAAAATATTTGTTTGTCATAAAACTACATTTTATAAAAATCAGATATAAAATTACATTACAATAAATTCTAATAAATCTTGGTTTACTTCAACTTTTATGCAATAATATCCATTACCTAATCTTTTAAATGAAATAGATTCATCATTTTTATTAAAATCAATTTTTTCAATATTTTCATTCTCATAATAATTAACTTCAACTACATTGATTCCATCTTTATTTTTAATTACTACTTCTTCCTCATCCGTTACAGTAAGTGGTGGTGCATAATGATTGGTAATAAAATTATATACTTCTTCTGGAGATAACATATCCACATATTCTTGACCAGATAATTTTAAAGGAATAATAACAAAAATGGAATATTCACCATAAAGTTCTAAAGATGTTGAAAAAGATTTAATACTAGGATTATTATATAATTTATCTACAACAAATTTTTCTTTTTCTTCTTCGGAATTAAAATTCATATAAACCTTTTTTATTGTATATTCACCATCTTGTTTAGTTCCTTCAACAATTATTTTTTTATCTTTATCAAATAAATTAGATTGTATTTTTAAATATTTATTGTTAAATTTAACAGATGATGATGAATAATTTACATCAACAACTATACCTTCTCCTTTAAAATCTTTTCTTTCAAAAAATTTTTTATAAGCAAATAGTGAAATTAATATTAATATAACCAATACAATTAATAAAATTATAATATTTTTTTTCTTCATAACTTACACCTTTCTTTTTTATTACTTTATTAATATCAACATTTAAAGTTTCTCTACATTTTTTCACCCACTTTTTTCTTTAATCTCATCTTATAAAATATATTAATTAAAATATTAATATATTTTAATCTAAATACATTACCTATAATAACTATTTATTAAATTCAAAAATAAATATTTTTCAATAGTTTTGTATTTTTAATTATATGTTCATCTTTTATATTAAATATAATTAATATGAAAATCACTACTTTATGTACTACAAACATTATATCATAAATTTAAATTATATACCTAAACGAAATTACTATTTTTGAATATAATAATGAGAAAGGAGTTTATATAATGAGTATCCTAACAATTAAAAATTTAAATAAAATATATCATACTAAAACTTCTGAAACAAAAGCGATTGAAGATTTTTCTTTTGAATTAAATGATAATGAATTTATAGCTATCGTAGGACCTAGTGGTTGCGGGAAAAGTACCATTTTAAATATATTAGCTAATTTAGATAACAAATCAAACGGTGAAATAATACTTAAAAATAATATTAAATTAGGTTATATGTTACAGCAAGATGCTTTATTCAATTGGAAAACTGTTTTAGATAATTGTTTATTAGGTTTAGAAATAAATAAATTAAATAATAAAGATTATGTTTTAAAATTATTAAATACTTATGGATTAAAAGATTTTATCAATAGTTATCCTAATAATTTATCTGGTGGTATGCGGCAAAGAGTTGCTTTAATTAGAACACTTGCTACTAAGCCTGACATATTATTATTAGATGAACCTTTTAGCGCTCTAGATTACCAAACAAGATTAAAAGTATCAGATGATGTTTATAATATAATTAAAAAAGAAAAAAAATCAGCAATAATGGTAACTCACGATATAGCCGAAGCAATCAGTATGGCTGATAAAATTATTGTATTATCTAAAAGACCTAGTGTAATTAAAAAAATAATTGACATTAATTTAACTGACAAAAGTACGCCAATTAATAATCGAAAAGCAAAAGAATTTGCTTATTATTATAATTTAATATGGAAAGAGATTGATTATGACTAAGGAACATATAAATTATTTAAAAAAAATTAAAAGAAATAATCTTTTAATTAAATTAACTCAATTTAGTATTTTAATTTTATTTATTATTATTTGGCAATTATTATCTGATTATAAAATAATTAATCCATTTATTTTTTCATCTCCTAAAAAAGTAATTGAATGTTTAATTAGTCTACATAGTGCTAATAATTTGTACAATCATATTTTTATAACAATATATGAAACTTTTATAAGTTTTTTATTAGGTACTTTATTAGGTATTTTAATAGCAAGTTTAATGTGGTGGAATAAATTTTTAGCTAAAGTAATTGATCCTTATTTGACAGTTTTAAATAGTCTACCTAAAGTAGCATTAGGACCAATATTAATTATATGGGTAGGTGCAGGTATGCAATCAATTATTGTTATGGCTTTACTAATATCTACTATTATTACTATAATTAATGTTTATCAGGGATTTATTAGTGTCGATCCTATAAAAGTAAAATTAATGCAAACATTTAAGGCAAATAAACGACAAATATATACAAAACTAATATTGCCTGCTACTTTACCTAATATTATTAGTTGTTTTAAAGTAAATATAAGTATGTCTTTAATTGGCGTTATTATGGGAGAATTTTTAGTATCAAAAGAAGGTATTGGTTATTTAATTATGTATGGATCACAAGTGTTTAATTTAGACTTAGTTATTACAGGAACAATTATTTTATGTCTAGTAGCAGTTATTATGTATTATTTAGTATTATTATTAGAAAAGAAGTTAGTCAAAAACTAGCTTCTTTTAAATAATATTCTATTCTTTACTTTCGATATTTTTTGTTTTCATTAATAATTCATCAAAATCAGATATATATTTTTTATCTTGAACTACACGATATTTCTCATATTCATCTAATGCTAGTTTGTCTGCTATTTCTCTTTTAATTTTACCATTATTTTTTAAAATGTTATATTCATTTAAATTTAAAAACATTTCTAATTTATCTTTCCATTCTTGCATAGATATAATATGACCTAATCTAACTTGTCTTTCTGCAAAATCTAAATACATAGATACTAAGTTATTAAGTTCGATAATTTCTTCTTTAAATAAATAATTTTTAGCAACAACAACATCAGTTTCTAATATTTTACCATCAGGAGCATTTTTCCAATTAGTTAATCCAAATGACAGGACTAATTTTTGATATCAATCATTTCTAAATCTTTAATACTTTGTAAGTAATGAAGTTCTACTTCACTTGGCTTTAATGCAATTCTATTT
>CALVSP010000063.1 GCA_944359065.1 uncultured Bacilli bacterium | reverse complement strand
TAATCAATATAAAGCTAGTTTAGTTATAGTTTAAATTTCTCTTAAAAAATGTGTCTAAAAACTTGACCTAAATCCAATTACTATATTTAAATTGAATTGGAAAATAGAAAGAAGAAGATAGAATGAAAAAACCTTTTGTAATAGCAGAAGTAGGGTGTAATCATAAGGGAGATTTAGAACTTGCTAAAGAATTTATTAAGGTTGCAAAGGAATTTTGCAACGTAGATGCTGTTAAATTCCAAAAAAGAGATGTTGAGACATGGACTAAAAGATATCCAAAATTATATAATTCTCCTCACCCAAATCCAGCAAATGCTTATGGCAGTACCTACAAAGAGCATAGAGAAGCTCTAGAATTTTCTCTTGAACAGCATAAAATTTTAAAGGAATATTGTGAACAAATAGGAGTTATATATAGTACTTCTGTTTGGGATATGAAATCTGCTCAAGAAATTGCAACACTTAATCCAAAATTTATTAAAATTCCATCAGCTTGCAATACGAATCTTGAGATGCTTAATTGGTTATGTGATAATTATGATGGTGATATTCACATTTCGACAGGAATGACAACAAATAAAGAAATTGATGACATCGTTGATTTATTTATGAAAAAAGGAAGAAATAAGAATCTTGTTTTATATAATTGTACTTCAGGTTATCCTGTTCCTTTTGAAGATATTTGCCTTTTAGAAATTAATAGATTAAAAGATAAATATGGAGATAAAGTTAAACAAATCGGATTTTCAGGACATCATCTAGGAATTGCAGTTGATGTTAGTGCTTATACATTGGGAGCAGAAATAATAGAAAGACATTTTACATTAGACAGGACATGGAAAGGAACAGATCATGCAGCCTCATTAGAGCCAGATGGAATGAGGAGGTTAGTTAGAGATTTAAATGCTGTTCATAAGGCTTTAACTTATAAAAAGGAAGAAGTGTTGCCAATTGAAGAAGTACAAAGGAGGAAATTAAAATGGTAGATAAATTTGTGGCATTTATTCCAGTACGAGGTGGCAGTAAATCAATACCTCTAAAAAACATAAAAAAGATAGCAGGCAAACCTTTAGTATATTGGACAATAGATGCAGCTGTTAATTGCCCACAAATAAGCAAAGTATATGTTTCTACAGATAGTCAAGAGATAAAACAGGCTATAGAACATTATGATAAAGATGATAATGGTAAATTAATTGTAATTTCAAGAAGTAAAGAAACAGCAACTGATACAGCATCCACCGAAAGTGCAATGTTGGAATTTGCTAATAACTATAATTTTGAAAATATAGTATTGATTCAAGCAACAAGCCCATTACTAGAATCTAAAGATTTAACTGATGCAATCAATGAATATGATAAATATGATAGTATGCTTTCTGTAGTAGAACAAAAAAGATTTTACTGGGACTTTAATAGTGATGGAAGTGTTAGACCTCTAAATTATGATTTTAATCGTAGACCAAGAAGGCAAGAATTTAAGGGTAATTTAGTTGAAAATGGTGCATTTTATATTAGTCATAAAAAAGATTTATTACAAACAAAATGCCGATTATCTGGAAAAATCGGATGTTATATTATGAGTGAAAAAACATATTATGAAATTGATGAACCTGATGATTGGTTAATAATTGAATCTATATTAAATAATAGAAATGATAATTTTTAATAAATATGATATAATCTAAAATGAGGAGGATTTGATATGGAATTAGTAGATTTATATAATGGTCAAAAAGAATTAACAAATGAAACAGTTGAAAAAAAGAATGTTCCAGATGGAAAGTTTAGACTTTCCGTTCATGTGTGGATTACAAATGGTAAAGGAGAACTATTAGTACAACAAAGACTTGCTACTGCCCATAAATTTCCAAATATGTGGGCAGTGACCGGAGGAGCAGTCAAAGCTGGAGAATCTAGTTTAGATGGAGTTTTGAGAGAACTTTCAGAAGAATTGGGTATAAAAGCAAATAAAGATGAAATGAAATTTATCGCCTCTTATAGAAGGAAATTTGATTATGTTGATGTATGGTTATTAAATAAAAATATTGACATCAAAGATATCAAATTACAGGAAGATGAAGTTCAAGCAGTTAGATGGGTTACATTAGAAGAATTTGAGGAAATGCTAAAAAATAAGGAAGCCATTAGATCTTCATACGATTATTATAAATTATATATAGAGCCTAAAATTTAGGGCTTTTTTAAATTTGACAAATTTTTCCAATTTTGCTATTATACTGTCTAAATTTGGGGTGATTTTATGGGGTTGTTTGAAGATTATTTAAAAGTAGAAAATGATGAACACTTTTATGATAAACAAGTATTAGGAATGAAATACTGGGAATTTATAAGATATGCAGTCTATCACGAAATATTAACCAGAAAAAGTGAAAGTATGAATTTATTAAAGGCAACTACACCAAAAGGATTAAAAGCATATATTTTAAACCTAAAATATCTTAAAAATTATTTGGGATTATCAAAAATTCATAAAGCCGATTTGTTAATTATTTCACATCCTAGAAGAACTAAACAAGGTAATAAATTTTATAATAATTTTACTGATCCTATAGTTGATGGTATTTCTGATGAATATAGTAGTGTTACTCTGGAAGAACCTTGTTGGTGTAGTTTAACAGCATCAGAGACAGGACATTTATTTCCAGTAGCAACTCAAAATATTTACTTTACTGATTTATATGAGTTACTATTTTTGTTAAAAAAGAAGATGTTTAAAATTTGTCATTCAAAAAAATACAAACAAGTATTAATTGAAGTTGACCAAATGTTAGACTTTTTTGAAAATAGATATAATATAGACTTACAAAAAAGTAAAAATCATTTTGTAGACAAAATCATTTATAATTATATAATGAAAAGCAGTTGGGAAAAAGTGATAGAAAAAATAAAACCAAAAGCAGTGCTATTACATTACTTTCCAACTTCTTTTAAAGGAATAATAGTAAATATTTGTAATGAAAAAAATATTCCAACTATAGAATTACAACACGGAGTAATTACATATTCAGACCCACCAGAGCATAAAACGTTTGATGTAAATAAGTGTTTCAATGTTCCAAAATATTTATTTGCATTTGGAGATAAATTAGTTAATAGAAGTTATTTGACAACTAAAGAAGAAAACATAAAATGTGTGGGTTATCCATTTTTTGAACAAAAACTTCAGGAATCTTATGAACTACCACCACAATTAAAAGAGGATGAAAAATATATATTAGTTATATCACAAGATATAGTTGGTAAAGAATTAAGCCAATTTACTTCAGAATTAGCTGACTTATTAAAGGATTTTAAGAATTATAAAATAATATATAAATATCATCCAAACGAATTTACTGTAGAATATGAATGTTTAAATAAAGAAAATATTATTACTGTAAAAAAGTTCGGAGAAGATATATATAAATATCAATATTACTCTATAATACAGATAGGGTCATACAGTACTTCTATATATGAAGGCCTTGCATTTGGTTTACCAACGATAATTGTCAAAAGTATTAAAAATTCAAATCAAACAATAGACACATTATCGTTTATGAACAAAGGTGTATATCCTGTGGACACTCCTGAAGAGGCTTTAGGTATAATTCTTGGAGAGCCATTTCAACCGAAACATACAGATGTTGAACAACTATGGAAAAGTAATAGTATTGAAAATGTGAAAAAACAATTAAAAAAAATCATAAAATAGATTCTTAATTAGGGGGAATTATATGTTAAGTATAGGTATAATTTGGAATAGTGCAAGTCAATTTAAAGAAAATATTTTATCTGACATATCAGAATATGGGGAAGTATTAAATGTATTTGATTTAATATTAGATAATCAGTATGATACTTTTGTTAGAGATATTTATTCAGATGATGCTATTGATAATTGGAAAATTGATAAGAAAATTGAAACAATGAAACAATCTTCTGATTATCGAGGTGTTATAGTAGTAGTTTTAAATATTGATACTACAGAACAATATTATCATGCACATAAAAAAAGAATGGTTTATGTAAATCTTGATAGATTGAAAAGAAATATTCGAGAAAAGTATAGTCAATTAGTTTCAGTATATTTCTTTGATAACGTTTTTCATTTAACGGATGATGAAAAAGAATTTGAAGAATGTGCAGAGACTTTAGCTAGATATACTGCTGAAGAATTAATACCACAAAAACATGGTAAAGTAAAAAAATTAGGAATTAAAAAATAATTATAATAGAAAGTAGATTTAAATTTTACTTTTTTGAATAAGTAGATAAAAATTGAACAAAAACAAGATGATAAACAATTAGATTATTTAAATAGAATATGAAAATGGTATATGGCAATCAAATTAGTAAAGATGAAATGGATATTGTTTAGGAAGATAATTATAGAATTAGATGAATTTTTCCTGTTGATGAAGAATATAATGTATTTGTAGAATTTTTTTGCATATTATATGAAAAATGATGATTTATAATAATTTAGATTGATTAGAAAAATCTAAGAAAAAAGTATAGCTAGTTAGTATCTGTTGGTTCTTTTGATAATGTTTTGTGCCTAATATATGATGAATGTGAATTTGATAAATGTATTGATGATTATAACAATATACAAATATAGAAATTGTGCCTAGACAAAATTTAAAAGTTTAACATTTTTGTCTAAAATAATTAGTGTATAAAAAATCACTATAATGTATTATGTGAAAATTACATTGTAGTGATTTTTATTTTAATAAATCATCAATAGAAACATTTAGAATAATAGATAATTTAAGTATCTTATCTAAAGGCATTTGTTTTGTACTATCATTTTCACTTTCAAATCTTTTATAGTGATTGTGATTATAATCTAATAAAGCAGATATATTTTCGGTTGAAAATGGATTTAATGTGCTGTTTTTTTCATGCTCTTTAAATTGATTATATCTTTCTAAACGAATCTTTTTGATATTTTTACATAGTTTTGTATAAGTTCCATCTTTTGTAATATTAGAAACTTTTTTCTGTAATTCTTCAAAATTATTCAAAGCCATATTACACCTCGATATAATTATGACATTTATTAAAAAGTAAAATAGCCACGTATCAACGCAAGAAATTGATTATTAAAGTAAAAAGTGTGCTATAATTTAGATGGCACTAAAAAAGAATGTTATCCATTCTTCTTTTGTCTAGGTTTGCGATGATTATTAACTTTTGGTCTTTCAGTAAATAAATCTTTAACATCTACATCTAAAGTATTAGCAATGTGATCTACATAATCTATTCTTGTGTTTCTTTTAGCATTTTCAAGACCAGAAACATAAGTAGGAGTAGTCTTAAGAACTTCAGCAAAATCTTCTTGAGACCACCCTTTTTCTAAACGATAGAAAACTATGTTGTTTGCTAATATTTTCCTTGTTTTAGATACTTTATTAATAATCATCACTTCCTTTCAAACTTACTAACATTGTAATAAGTTTAGTAATTCTTAACCATACTAACTACGTGATAGTTATATTGTTATAATGTGTAAGAAAGATAAAAGTTATGTGCTATAAAGTGGGCTTTTTAGAAAGGATAAGAAATGAGTGAAAAATTACCACTAAAGCAGTACCTAGAAACTATTTCAAATAAGTTTGAAAATAATACAAAAAAAATAATGGCTATTGAATACCATTATGATTTAATTAATGTATTTGCTGAAACTAATGATTTATCAGCAGAAGAAAAATATTCTTTATATGATATGTTAATTAACGATTATTTAAATAAAATTAAAGCATTAAAATATCCTCCTAAACTTAATGAAATATCAGGAGATATTAATAATATTATGGAATTTTATGATTATACATATAAGATAGATGATAAATCACTAGAATCTACTTTGTATGAAATTGAAGAAGAAGCCGATGATATTGTAGATGATTTATATTTAAAAATATTTAATAGCAATGGTAGAAATCTACAATTACCGATTAGGACAGAAGATATTGTTAATTTACAAATACGAGGCTTTATTTCTAAAGATGATTTAGATAAAGTATTTTACTGGATTATTTTAAGGTTATCAGTTATGTATAGTTATTTAAGTAGTAAAAATTAGATGTAGTAAATGTAGTAGTTTGTAGTAGTATTTTATAGTCCACTTTATTTAATTTTTTAAATGACTAACTCTTTAGTCGAGTTAGTAACACACTACGATATTGGCAGAGCCAATAACGATGTGTGCAAAGGGAGAGCCCTTTTGAAACCCCATTTAAGCACTATATTACTAAATGTGTATTAATGATATGTAGTAATATAGTGCCTTTTTTATTTCAACTTACGTTTCATAAAAAAGAAAAAGACTATCGCCACTTTCATTCGCTAAAGCGAACAAAACGTGCCACGTCTTTTTAAATAAAAACAACCTATGTGCTTTGATGACACTAGGTTGTTTTCTTATGAATTATTTATTATGGTGTTGCTCATTTAACAATTTAGCTGTTTCTTTATTCGCATTATCAATAGCTAAATAGATAAATAATTCATATATTATTGTTATTACAAAGAA
>CALVSP010000062.1 GCA_944359065.1 uncultured Bacilli bacterium | reverse complement strand
TTTCACCTCCTTTCAAGTATGCCTATGGGTGGGAGGAGTAAAGTATTTAGATATATTTAAATACTTCTTGTGGATATAATATTTTATTTCCATTTTTAAATTCGTTAATATCAATCCAAACAGCTTTGGTTTGTCCATTATCATCTGTAACGACATATTCTTCTTTATAATCTTTGCCTAAGATATTGATATTATAATAAAAAACTAATTCATGAGCATTTTTACCTTCATATGTAAAAATATTTTCAGAAATTCCTAAAAGATCTTTTATAACTATATCAATATTAATTTCCTCTTTGAATTCTCTTTTTAAGGCATCTGTACTCTTTTCTAAAAATTCAATACCTCCACCTAAACATCTATAAAATGTTTGTTTTTTTACATTATCAAATCCTTCGCTTACAAGTAGTTTATTGTCTTTAACTGCAAGTCCTAAAACTATAGGGCGTATTTCTTTAAATTTGTTCATAATCTAAACCTCCTTTTTTCCTAAATCTTCAGAAAATCTTAACAAATATCCATCTGGATCTTGTATTAAGAATTCTTTATTTCCTAATAATTTATTATCTTGTCTATACCAATTTTCTGCAATATCAAAAGTTATTTTATAATTTGAATTTTTAAAGTTATTATATATTTCATCTAGATTTTCTACTTCTAATTGAAAGTTGATACCATTTCCAAAAGGGTAGGAAAGAGGAGCAATATCCCATTTATCATTATTAGCAATTTCTTGTAACATAAATTGAATTTCGCCCAAACTTATAAATGCAAATTTATTCTCAGGTCTATCATATTCTACTTTAAATCCAGCAATTTTATAGAAATTTAAACTATTTTCTAAATTAGTAACGGATAGTTCAGGTATGTTTTTACTGAACTCTAAATAGTTTGAACTCCTTATTATTTCACTTTGAAAATATTGCTCTTGAAATTCTGTTAAAACTTGTATTTCATTATTAGAAAAAGATTTATTTTCATGAACAATGATTAATTTATCATCATTATCATTTAATCTGTGTATTATTGCAATGCATTTACCTTTAAAAGTCTCTATTGGCTCGTATATTCCAAGTATGTAACAATCTAATTCTTCTCCATCGCCGCTTATTGTATTTGGTACATATCCATAATTTACGGGATAGATAAAACCATGTTTAGGATGTTTACTACCTAGAGGTCTATCAATTGTTACTTCCAAAGTTTTATCTAAAAAATCAATGTTATTCATATTTACATTTTACCTTCTTTCAAGTTATTTAATTATATCTAATTTTAATACTTTCCAAGTCCTGTTCCATTTTTTAAGAATACTTTAATTTGTGTTATTATGTGAGGAATATTATAATTTCCTCCAAATTTGTTATTATCTAATAACTCTTCGTTAAGTTCTACCCATTCTAATTTGTTTTTTTCTTCAACTAAATCCACATCGTGTGTTAAAATTCCATAATAGACTTGTAGATTATTCTCATATTTGAAATAATTTAAGTCCATAAAATGGTCTAATTCAATATCGTTTTTACTTATTCCTGTTTCTTCAAATAGTTCTCTATAGGCTGCTTCATCATTGGTTTCATTTTCTTCAACTTTACCACCAACAAAATTATATTTTCACTTATATGGATCTTTAGCTCTAATGCAGAAAAGCCCTTTACTTAAATCTTTATTAAATAAAACTATTAAATTTAATTTTCTCATATTCTGCTCCTTAATTATTTTTACTTTCTAAATTCCTTATTTAATTCTTTTTCTTCCTCTAAATTTCTTTTTTCTTCATCAACATATTCTAAATAAATTTTATTATTAAAAGCTCCTTTTTTATCTGCTTTTTCTTTCATAACTTTATATACATCTTCAATTTTGTAACCTTTTAATTCCATTAGAGCATTTATGACTTCCATTAAGTCACCAAGTTCTTCAATGCTATTTTCTTCAATAAATTCATTTGCTTCTTCTATAACTTTTTTATTTAATTCGTTTAAATATTCTTTATTATCAAGAATTCTATATTTACTTTTTCTACCTGGCTCACTATCTATGTTTTCTGGAATTTTATCTCTAACTAGTTTATTATATGTATATCTAAATCCACAACGAATTAAGGATATTTTTATTCCTACAACACCATATTGCTTTTCTTCGTCAGGGGAATAATATTGATACATTGATTTTGTTTTCTTCTTGATTTCATCTTCATCAGTAAACAGTTTTTTAAATAAGTTTTCAAATGTATCTTCTCTATATAAATCTAATACGTCTACAAGGATAGTTTCTTGTAAATCAGGTAATTTAGAAAATTCTATTTGATCACCAATTTTTATTTTACTTCTCTTTTCATCATATAATCTAAATTTTACAGTTTTAGTACCATTTTTAATTCTTTCAAATGGACTTTCTTGTAATTTCATTTTATGTAGCATGTTTTTTCACCTTCCTTCAACCAATTTAATAATATTTCAAATTCTTCATAATGATTTTTGAAAAATTTATCTTCATTCATTAAAGAATTAATTTCATCTATAGAGAGCCAACAAACAGATTCAACTTCTTCTTTTTATAAGGACAAATTTTGAATATTAGGTACATCCATTTTGATATAATAGTCATCCCAAAAAACTTTTTCTGAATCAGATCTGCCAGAATAATATAGTTTTAAATCTTTTGAATTGATATTTAATCCAATTTCTTCTTTTACTTCACTTATAATTCCTTGAATACTATTTTCACCAGACTTTGGATGACCACCAGTAGTAGCATATTTGCCATTTTTTATTTTGCTTCTTTTTTGAATTAAGAATTTTCCATCACTATTTTGTATAAATACTAAAACGACAACTATGTAGTTGTTTTTTGGAATAGGTTCGCCTTTACAAATAGTTTTTCCTGTTAAGCTTCTGTTAATATCATATAAATCTCTTTTCTCCATATGTTTATGACCTCCTATAAAATAAATTGATTGGTATTTTCAATAATGTTAATGGTCTCTTCAATAGATAAGTTAGTTGTATTTAATATGTTTTTTATATCATATTTCTTATTTTTAAAGCTATTTAATAAAACAATACAACGTTCTTTCATTTGATAATCTTCAGGTCTTTCCTTATCTCTTAAAAGTAATATTTTTTCATCAACTACTAAGACAACGAATTTTATAGTATAGTTTTTGAATTTATTTTTTATCACCTCAACATTTTCAGGATTTACAATATAATTAAAAATGACATCATATCCATCTTCAAGATAAGTTTCAATAGAACTTAAACAAATTTTCCAGAATGTATCTAGATGATTTCCTTCTTTCCAAGCTTGAACATATCCACCAACTACTTGATGATAAATTTCATCACCTTCAATTAGTACAGATTTCTTTTTTGATTCTGCTATCTTTTTTGAAATTGTGCTTTTTCCCACTCCAGCAGGACCAGTTATTATATATAAGTTTGACATTTTAATCCTCCAAATACTTTTTTATAATTTTATAAATTTTATCGCTGTGAATAATATAACTTCCGTGTTTTTCGCCTTTTATTATTTCTAATGTACTATTTTTAATATTATTTGCAATTAACTTTGTGTGTTCTAATTTTATAACATCTTTTTCACCAGCTAATACATGAACTGGAATAGAAATTTTTTGTAAATCTTCTAAAGGAATATTAGGCTCATCAAGCATCATCTTAATAAATTTACTTCTAGTGAAAAAGTAAAATAATTTAGTTAATAACATATCAAAAGTTGTAAAAACATCAGGAGATATATTTGCACCACTAATAATTAAATTCGATAATAACTCAGGCTCTTTTATTGAAACTAGTAAGCCTATAATTCCTCCGTCACTAAAACCATAAAATGTAGGTTTTGAAATTTTTAATTCCTTTATAAAAGCAATTGTATCTTCTGCCATTAAATCATAAGAAATTTCTTTTGGATTATCGCTTTTTCCATGACATCTGCTATCTAAAGCATAAACGGTATGAGTTTCCTCCAATTTTTCAATTAAATTGTCAAAAATTGCATGTGTTTCTTGATTGCCATGCAATAAAATTATAGGCGAACCCTGTCCATAAACTTCATAATTGATATTTATATTATTTACTTTTATTAGCATAGAAGTCTCCTTTCATAGATACTTAATCTTTAAATTCATCTATTGTTTTTAGTTTAGATTTTATTTTTTCATCTGATGTGTACTTTAACCATTTTTCAAAGGTTTTTGCATCCAAAGTGCCACTTTTATATTCTTGTAAATATTTCAAAGCCAAAGGCTTCCAATTTTTATAATTTTCTTTATATTCTGGAATATCAGGATGCCTTTTTACATCCATAGCTTTTTTTGAAGCAATAGAGGCTTTCAAATTAACTAAATAATCTTTTTTCTTTTCTCTTAAAGCCACAATATCTGCTCCAATATCTTTGCATGTTTGTCCACTTTTTTCATTTTGAATTCTATCACAATAAGTTACATTTACTTTGTTTGTATAAAAGTACTTACCACAACATTTACATTTTTTAATATAATTACTATTGTTGCTTACTAGAAATAGTAAATGTAAATAAAATAATTCGAAAACAGAACTAAGTTTATATATTTTTCCATATTCAAGTTTTATAGTATTATTATTGGATAGTTCTTTTAATTGTTTTATTAGTGTTTTTGTATCTTTTCTTGTGGCTTTCACATAATCAGGGTTAATAGATAACAAATCATATATTTGTAGCATATTTTCAGTAATGTTTATATTGGCTCTATATTTAAAGATACTACTTTCTGGTTCATGTAATATTTCATAAAGAAAAAGTAGGTTGTGTGGAGATAGGCCGTTTAAACTTTTATCATTATCAAGATTGAAAATAAAGTTAATAATTTTTTTATATTCTGCTTGGTATGATATTAGATTATTTTTGTCTTTTTCATAATATTTATAAGCCAAAGCTAATAATTCGTTTAGTGTAGTTATAGAAAGTGCTCTAAACATTGCTATGTCAGATGACTTTACAGGTGAAACTATAGATAAAAAGCCAAAGTCAAGGAAGAATGAGAAATAGTTTGAGAAACTTGTAAAATCGTATTCTAAAAAATTAATAATTAGCTGTTCTGAAGTTTGAACATTCATCAACTTTGTAACATATAATTGAGAATTTAACAATGAGGGAGCTAATATATTAAGATTATTTTTTTTCATATCTTCATCTGAAATTTTTTTGATTTCTGATTTTATATGTTTTATTGATTGAATTGCTTCTTCGTTATTATTAGCCGCAATGGGCACAAATGTATTATAAAAAAAGCTGTTGTCTGAATTTGTATATTCACTTCTCATTATTGTTGTACATAAATCTGCCGAATTATAAAATTTCTTCATAAAAATACCTCACAAAACTTTGTTAATCAAAAATATAATATCACGATAATTAACAAACGTCAATAATAAAAATTTTATAGTATCATTTAAAAAGAAATATTAGTGCTAAAAAAATATTGATATTAAAATTAAATAACTGAAATATAGCTTTTTAGAGCTATTTGTTAATGATAAAATTGATTTTAAAAAAATTTTTGGAATTGTCAAAATAAAAAATAAGGTCTTTACAAAGTTAATTATGCAAAATATAATACAATTATTAACAAGAGAAAGGAGGAAAAAACAGTGATAATCGAAAAAATACAACGAACAACACTAACGATGAAAGAAGCATCTGAGTATTTAGGAATATCCTACTGGTTGATAAATCAATTAGTAAGAAGAAAACAAATACCATGTTCAAAAGTTGGTGGAAAATATTTATTTAGAGTACAAGCTTTAGATGAATATTTAACAAAAATGGAACAAGAATCAATAGATTAGATTCTAAAGGAAGTGAGGAAAGGAGGATATGGCAAATTTACAATGGTTAAAATTATCTACGGATTTTTTTGATAATAACAAAATAAAATTGATAGAAAGCGAAAAGGATGGAGATACACTAATTAGAGTATGGATACAACTTTTAACAATAGCAATGAAATGTAATTATCAAGGTAGATTATCAATAACAGAAGATAAACCAATGACAGTTGATGAATTTTCAAAGATTATGGGAAAGTCTAGGAAAAAAATTACAAAATGTTTGGAAAAGTTTGAAGAATTAAAAATGATTATTATAGAAGATGATTTTTATAAAATCAAAAACTGGTCTAAGTACCAAAGTGCTGATAAACTTGAAGAAATTAGACTACAAAATTGCTTAAGGCAACAAAAATATCGTGAAAAAATGAAAAGTGAAAAAGAAAAAAGTAACGTTACAGTAACGCAACGTAACACTAAAGAAGAGAAAAAGATTAGAAATAAAATAGAAAAAGAAGGAGATGAGAATGGAAGTGGATTTAAAGAATTCAAATTATAAAGTTATCACCAATAAAGGTGCAAAATGTGGATTTTGTAATAAAAAATTAAAGCCAATTGGATTTGATTATCTATATGTAAATTATGATAAAAACGTGATTGAGTATGAAAGATGTAATTGTGAAAAATCAGTTCAATTTTGGAAAGAAGTTGATAAAGAGCAAGAAGAAAAACAAAGACAAGAAAAATATAGAAAAATTATAAATAATATTTATAAAGATAACTATATGAAAAAGAGATTACAAAAGTATAATTTTGAAAATC
>CALVSP010000061.1 GCA_944359065.1 uncultured Bacilli bacterium | reverse complement strand
GATATTTTAAGTGATACCGTTGATGATAATGATATTGCTAAAATAATATCTAAATGGACTAATATTCCTATTAATAAATTAGTTGATAGTGAAAAAGATAAATTGCTTAAATTAAACGAAAATATGAAAAAAAGAGTAAAAGGACAAGATGATGCCATCAAATTGGTTAGTGATGCTATTATAAGGGCTAGAGCTGGTATCAAAGATCCTAATAAACCAATCGGTTCATTTATCTTTTTAGGACCTACTGGTGTTGGTAAAACTGAGGTTGCTAGAACTTTAGCGTATGAACTATTTGATGATGAAAGACATATGATTAGAATCGATATGAGTGAATATATGGAAAGTCATTCAGTAGCAAGATTAATCGGTTCTCCTCCAGGATATGTAGGTTATGATGATGGTGGTCAATTAACCGAAGCGGTAAGAAGAAATCCATATAGTATCGTTTTATTCGATGAAATAGAAAAAGCCCATAAAGATGTATTTAATATTTTATTACAAATATTAGATGATGGCCGAATTACTGATTCCCAAGGAAGAACAGTCGATTTTAAAAATACTATTATTATAATGACTTCGAACTTAGGTAGTGAATATATCTTAGATAATATGGAAAATGCTAACGAATTAGTTATGAATGAATTAAGACAAACCTTTAAACCTGAATTTATCAATCGTATCGATGAAATAATAGTATTTAAGTCATTAGATAAAAATGTAATTTATCAAATCTTAGATAAAATAATTAAAGATATTGAAAAAAGATTAAGTGACAAACAATTAAAAATAAATTTAACTGATAAAGCTAAAAATTATATTGTTGAAAACTCTTATGATTCAAGATATGGGGCTAGACCAATTAAACGATTTGTTACCAAAACTGTGGAAAACTTAATTGCTAACGAAATAATTAATAATGATGTTAAATATAATTCAACAATTACGATTGATGCAAATGATGATTTATATATACAAAAAATGGCATAACTGCCATTTTTCTATGAAATATTTTGTTGATTATTGGAAATGATTATGCTATTATAAAATTGAGGTGAAAATACATGAATAATTTAGATAAATACTGGGATAAAATTCATTTAAAATATAATTCTACTTATGATGAATGGCTAAATAAATATATTAATTTATTTAATCAAAACGATACAATTGTTGAATTAGGCTGTGGTAGAGCATATTGTAGTAATTATCTGTTTAAAAACAAGTTTAAAGATATAACAGCGTGTGATTTTTCAAATAAAGCATTAGAAATTGTAAATAAAGAAAATCCAAATTTAAAAACAATGCTGTTTGATATGAGTTTAGGGTTACCCTTTAAAGATTGTTCAACAAACATTATAATTGCAGATTTATGTCTACATTATTTCAATAATACAACTACAAATTATATTATTGATGAGATTTATAGAGTTTTAAAACCAAATGGCTATTTAATTGCAAGAGTTAATTCAGCTAACGATAAACTACATATACCTATTGGTGCTAAAGAACTAGAAAAAAATCTTTTTTATGATGGGCAAATTTATAAAAAATTTTTTGATCAAGCTGATTTAAATACACTATTTAAAAAATTTAAAATATGTTACATGCAAGAAAAAAATATGTCAAGATATGAAAAACCTAAAATTTTATGGGAATTTTGTTTAAAAAAATAATTTAAGAAGGAGAAAATATGATTGATACTGGATACTTATTTGGAAAAGATTCATCTAGACTCTTTGTAAATACTAGTTTAGGATGTACTGCAAATTGTTCATACTGTTATTTACCCAATTTAAACTATTCAAAAGGTAAAAAATTAAATACATATATCACTGCTAAAAATTTAATAAAACAATTTAAAAAATATAAAGATTTTAAACCAGGTATAAATGGTACTTTAATATCTTTTGGTTGTTACTCTGAATGTTGGGATAAAAAAAACAAAACTCAAACCATAAAATTAATTAAATATTTTTTAAAAAAAGGAAATAAAATACAACTTTCCACAAAAAAATATATTTCATATAAAGATTTAGTTAAAATAAACAAATTAATAAAATATTATGGACAATTATCAATTTTTATTTCTTCCGCAACAATAAGCGAATGGAATAAAATTGAAAAAAATACAACAAATCCTAATAAAAGATTTGAAAGCTTTAATTTAACAAAAAAATTAAATATACCTGTTATATTATATATAAAACCAGTTTTATATAATATAACAATAAAAGATGTTAATAAATATGTAGAAATAATTAAAAAATATAATATTAAAAATGTAATAGTCGGAAGCATAATAAAAACAAATGGTACTGGAGAAGTTGCACCATTTGTAAAAGATAATTCTTTATTTACAAAACCTATAGAACAAGAAAAAGAAATAATAAAAGAACTTTCAAAAGTAAGTAATGTTTATACTAAAAGTATAGATGTTTTAAAAATTTTTAAATAACTATTTTATTTTTTAAATCTAAAATAGTTTTTTTTAATTTTGCTATACTTTCTTCATTAATACACTTTTCTTGCCATAAATACATTGAATTATTTAATTTTTCAGATATTAATTTTCTTAAAAATTGACTAGGTAATTTTTCAACTTTATAAATTAATTTTTTTTCATTTTTTTCTACATATATATATGAAAATTCATTATTAAATTTATTAGAAAAATCTAATATATCACATTCTATTGAATTTCCTAATGTTTCATTTAATGATTCAATTATATCAAAATCACATGGAATGCAATGTAGATGAGCATGATCAATACTAGAACCCGCATACCCTTTTTTAGCAGAACCATGTTCAAAAAACAAAACATCTGCTTTATATACTTCTTTATATATTTCTTTAATTTTATTTTTTAATTTAATTACATCTTCTTTAATATTGTTTGGTAATTCAAAAAAATTTAAATAATGCTTGTTTGTTACAATTAAAATATGACCACAGCATAATGGTGCGATGTCAATTTGAACATATATGTCATTATTTTCGAACAATA
This sequence comes from uncultured Bacilli bacterium, assembly GCA_944359065.1. Classification (GTDB taxonomy): domain Bacteria; phylum Bacillota_I; class Bacilli_A; order RF39; family UBA660; genus Faecisoma. The sequence goes on along the minus strand of CALVSP010000061.1, from coordinate 3,697 downwards.
TTGAATTTTCAGCTGGTAAACCTACTAATTTATTATTTTTAAACCGGTTTTTTTTACAAAAAGGGCATTTTATTGAATATTTCATTATAACCACAACCTACTTTATATATTCCAATGCTTTCATAATTGCTAATTTGCCATATGGATACATTAAAGATCCTTGTAAATAAGCAATATATGGTTCTCTTATTGGTCCATCACACGATAATTCAATTGAAGATCCTTGAGTAAATGTACCAGCAGCCATAATAACCTTATCTTGATAACCAGGCATATCCCAAGGTATTGGCTCAACATAAGAATCTATTGGTGATGCTGCTTGAATACCTTGACAAAATTTTATTAATTTATCCTCATTATGAAAAATAATATTTTGAACAATATCTGCCCTTTCTTCATTATATTTTGGTTCAACATCATAGCCTAAATTTTCAAAAACTTTACTGGCTAAAACTGCTGTTTTTAAACTACTAGCTACAACACTAGGAGCAAAAAATAAACCTTGTAATAAATATTTATTTATACCTAAACTAGGCCCAACTTCTTTACCTTCACCCGGTAAACTTAACCTTTCACCCACTAATTTAATTAAATCTTTTCTACCAACAACATAAGCCCCATTAGGAGCAATTCCTCCACCTAAATTTTTAATTAAAGATCCTACTACTATATCAGCACCAACTTCGATTGGTTCTTTAGTTGACACAAATTCACAATAACAATTATCTATCATAATTATTACTTCTTTATCAATATTTTTAATAAACTTAATAACTTGTTCTAATTTACTAATTGTAATGCTCTTTCTAGTTGAATAACCTTTAGAACGTTGAATCTCAATTACTTTAATTTTTTTATTTTTTAAAACATCTTCTATTCTTTTATAATCAAAATCATTATCAATTAAATCAATTTGCTCATATTTAACATTAAATGATTTTAATGAACTTGGATTGTCAACTATACCTATTACTTCATCTAAAGTATCATATGGTTTTCCTGTAATACTTAGTAATACATCGTTAGGTCTAAGTAAAGCAAATAACGTTACAGATAAAGCGTGACTACCAGATATAAATTGATTTCTAACAATTGCATCTTCTGCTTTAAATACTTTAGCAAATACCTTTTCAATTACATCTCTTCCAGTATCATTATAGCCATAACCAGTAGTCGAATTAAAATGTGTTTCTGATACACTATTTTCTTGAAATGCTTTCAAAACTTTTTCACTATTATAAAAACAAACATCATCAATTAATTTAAATTGTTCTAAACATTCTTTTTCCATTTTTTCAATCATTTTTAACACCACCATCTACTCTTATTATAGAGTTATTTATATAAGTATCATTAATTAAATAATTAACTACATTAGCAATTTCTTCAGGATTAGCAAACCTATTTAATAATATTTTACTTAATTGCTTATTTTTAAACTCAATATCCATATCTTTATTCATAGCAGTATCAACCCAGCCACAAGCAATAGCATTAACAATTACATAAGGTGCATACATATTAGCAAAATTATGCGTTAAAGAATTTAGTCCTGCTTTAGATGCATCATAATCTAAACTTTCTTGATAATAAGTATCAATACCATTAGTCGAAGAAATATTAATTATCTTTCCCTTTTTGTTTTTAAACATACAGCCACCTATATATTTACTAGTTAAAAAAGGCCCAATTAAATTTACATCTAGTATCTTTTTAAAATTATCCACAGTTTTGTCTTCTAAAGTTGTATCGATAGAAATACCAGCATTATTTATTAAAACATCAATACTGTCAAATTTAGAATTAACTATATCTAACAATTTTATTACTTCGCCTTCTTTAGAAACATCACTTTTTAAAATTAAAACTTCAGTATATTTTTCGATTTCTTGTTTTGTTTGTAAAGCGTTAGTATCATCATTTACATATGTTAAGACTAAATTATGTTTTTGTTTTGCTAAGTTTAAAGCAATTGCTTTTCCAATACCTTTTGTTCCTCCAGTTATTATGATTGTCATCTTGTCACCTCATTTTTAATTATATCAATTATTTCATTACCATATTTATTAATTTTATAGTCCCCAAAACCATTTATTAATTTTAGTTCTTCTAAACTTAAAGGAACTTTGTTAATTAATTCTTCTAATGTTTGATCATTAAATATCATATAAGGTTGAATTTGTTCAAAATTAGATTTTTCTTTGCGATAATTTTTTAACCTTATTTTTAACTCTTCTATATTAAAAGAATATTTCTCATATTTTAATATAGTATCACAAATATTTTTAATTTTATCTTCATTTCTAATAATATGTTTCTTTTTTTCTTTATTCTTTAAAACTTCAACTATTTTATCATTTCTAATTATTAAATTCTTATAATCTTTATCACTTTTTTTAAAATTCAAATAAGTATTATCATTCGTAAGTATGACTAATGATTCATATTTTATTTTTAATTTTTCTTTTTTTAATATTTCATTAATAAAATTTTCGTGTTCAATATTTTGTGTTAAAGGATTTTTAATACCTTTTTTGTATCTACCAAATCGTCTGGTAAAAGTTCCATCTTTTTCAATATCAACATTGCCATTTAAGTTTTTAGATTCTAATATATATACACTTCTTTTTGTAATAATAATAAAATCTATTTGTACTGTTTTACCATTGAATGTTAAAAACAAATCGTGCATAATATACATAGGTATATTGGAGTTAATTAAGTTGTAATTCAATCTTTCTTCTCCCACCATACCTTTTTGTAAACAATTAATTTTATAACCATTCGTAACTTCATCAACTTTCAAATTGTTTAAGTTATTAATATTACTTTTACCTTTATAATACATTATAGGTTTATTAAAATTAGAAAATATATCCAAATCAATAATAAACCTAACTAATAAATAAATTAAAATTATACTTGCAATAATTAATATTATCAACCAATACTTAGTAACAAATGAATAAATAGCACCTATAATAATTAATATAATTAATCCAACAAAAAATTCTTCATCATCATTTCGATAATATCTTTTTCTAGCCATAAACAAACTCCTTTTTTATTAATTATACCATAAAAAAATAATTGCGAATCACAATTATTTTTCTTTAATTTCGTCAATATATTTATTGACTTTACTAGCCCATTTTGTATCAGCAGCATATTTTGGATTCATTTCTTCAGCAGTTGTTAAACCTTTTTGTACATAGTTTTTAGCAATATTATCGATAAATCCTTTAATTCCTTCATCTAAAGTATCATATCTTTTATATGATCCGCCATTACAAGATGGTCCACCTACTTGACCACCAACGTTGTTACATTCTTTAACTAAAGTACTACATCCCCATTTACAACCTGTTTCGTGCATTGATATCGCAACAGCTAAATATGGATCAACACCTTTTTCTAAAGAATATGTAACATATAATTCCCCTTTATTCTTTAAATCAGATGATAAGAATTTATTAATTTTATCGATTAATTGTTGTTCAGTTAACCCATCATATACGATTTCTTCTACTTCTTCTACCTGAACAGAAGACTCTGCTATTAATTTATTTTTGGGCTCTATAATAGTTGGCTCTTCTATAGTTATATTCATAAAATTACTTGCTATAAACATACTAAGAAAAACGCACAGCTTTGTTTTCAAATTTTTTCACCTCTTCATAAAAATTTGGGAAAACGT
>CALVSP010000060.1 GCA_944359065.1 uncultured Bacilli bacterium | reverse complement strand
TTGCATACTTTGTAAAAATAAGTATTAAAAAAGTAGCATATTCATTTTGAATATGCCACTTTGTCAACAATCTGAAAAGAGAAAATTATTTTTTCTCTTTTTTTCGCATTTTAATAACAATAAATAAAAATATAAATATTCCAATTCCTATTATTAAATAATAATTTGTGTTATTAGAAACATTATTTATAACTGGTGTATTATTTTCTATTTTTAATACAATCTCCCCATCTTCAGAATATAAATAATTTTCTTTAGCATACCTAACAACATATTCAGGATCATTTAGTTTTTGAATTTCAATTTTTAAATTAGCTTTTTTATCTTGTAAAGAAACTAATTGATTTTTCAAATTAGCTTCTTCATTTTTTAAAGAAATATAATTATAGGTATAACCAATTAAAGTAACAAAAAAATACCCAATTGCAACAACAGAAAGGATGCCAAATATCATCAATCTTCTTTTAGATTTTTTTGAAACTTTTCTCTTCATACCTATCCTCCTAAAAAATTATATCACTTTTTTTTAAATAATACAATTTGTTTTATATATTTCTTTAAAATTATATGTAAAAAAAATCCGATAATAAAAGAAATAATATAGTAAGGATGGATAATAGCATTGTTAATTTTAAGCAATGTTAAAAAATAAAGAAAAGTAAAAATAATAATAAATATGAAAGAAAAAATTATATTTATTAATTTTTGTTTATAAATTAAATCGATAAAAAAAGAAAAGACAAATCCAAATAAAATGGAAATTAAAAATGTTTTAATTTGTATATCTAGAGTCATCATTTAAATAATTTACTAAATACTCCCTCTTCTTTTTTAATACTGTCATAAGTCAAACTATTTACAGTTCCTTTTATTGATACTGTACCTTGATAAGTATCTAATTTAATTATTTCTAATTCAGTTCCTTTTATAACAATGTTACCCATTGTCGTCTCTAATAAAAATTCCTCATTATCAAAACTTTCTATTTTTTTAACGCCACTTATAATTATATTTTTTCTTTCATTTATAGTTACATTATGGTTTAAATTGTTTAATGAATCTATCTTGTCCATAATTTGCCTCCTTTATTAATATATATGAAAAAAATATAACTTTTATGTTATATTTTATATCCAAACTCCCCACAATATTGCAATAGCTGCTAGTACGATTCCAAAAAACCAAAATGTTTTAACTATATCTAATTCGTGCCATCCTAATTTTTCAAAATGATGATGTAAAGGTGTCATCAAAAATACTCTTTTGCCCATAAATCTAACTGATAATCGTTGAATAATACAAACTAAAGTTTCTATTACAAATACACCTGCTACGACAATTAAAGTTAGTTCATGACTTGATACAATCGAAACTGCGGCTAATGTACCACCTAAAGCTAGTGAGCCAGTATCGCCCATAAATACTTTAGCGGGATATGTATTAAAGAAACAAAACGCTATTAAAGCTCCTACTAATATAAAACAAAATACTCCAATATCTTCATTACCAGCTATTCCAAGTGAAGCCCACGCTATCATACCAAAAGCTAAAAAAGCAATTGCTGATAATCCACCAGCTAAGCCATCCAAGCCATCAGTTATATTAACCGCATTAGTAGTTGCAACTAACATAAGTAATATTAACAACCAATAAAAGTTACCTAGTGGAATAGTTAAATTAAAAGTATATATTTCTAATACTGGTTCTCGACCACCAGCTCTAAATAAGATAAAAAATACAAAAGCAATTAATATTTGGCCTATCAATTTTTGCATTTCACTTAAACCAATATTATTATGTCTTTTAATAATTAAATAATCATCAATAAATCCTAATAAAGCATAAGCTAAAAAGACAAACATTACTATTCCTAAGTTGTAAGTCATTTCTAATTTATTCATTAATAATAATATAACAACCGATAAAATAGTAGGAATTATAAAAATTAATCCTCCCATTGTTGGAGTTCCTTCTTTATCTTTGTGTTTTGATAAAAATATACTTACAGATTGTTTTACATTCATTTTTTTAAGTAATGGTATTAAAACAACGCCAAATATAATTGATAATATAAACCCTATCATAAATGCTAGTACCGCTTTTGCTAAAATTAACACATAATCATCTCCACTTATATATTTTTTATTACTGTTTCTTTATCATCAAAATGATGTTTTACTCCATTTATAATTTGATAATTTTCATGTCCTTTTCCCAGTACTAATAGTATATCATTTTTTTCTAGCATTTGTATACCCTTTATAATAGCTTTTTCTCTATTTAAAATAATTTCATAATTGAATTTGTCAAGATTATGTAACATATCACTAATAATGTTATTCGGATTTTCACTTCTTGGATTATCATTTGTAAATATAACATAGTCACTATTAGTACAGGCTATATTACTCATAATTGGTCGTTTAAAACTATCCCTATCTCCACCACAACCGATTATTGTTATTATTTTATTATGTTTTAATTCTTTAACAGAATTAATTATTTTACTAACTGCATCTGGTGTATGAGCATAATCAATTATAATCAAATTATCACCCTTATTTACAATATCCATTCTTCCTGGAGGACAAGTTAAATCTTCTACTACTTTAGTATCTAATTTTAATTCACTTAATAATGCTATTACAACTAACAAATTATATATATTATGTTTCCCAATTAAATTAGTTTTATAAGTTTTATTATTAACCTTAAATGTTCTATTATTTAAATCGATATCTGATAACTTATAATTACCATTTAATCCATAAGTTATCGTATTATCCCTAATAAAATAATCTTTATATTCATCATCACTATTGACTAGTGTTTTAGTAGTTACTTTATCAAATAATTTCTGTTTTGCTTTAATATAATTTTCAATAGTTTTGTGGTAATCTAAATGATCCATAGTTAAATTAGAAAAAATACCATATTTAAATTCTAATTTATCTAACCTATGCATATCTAAAGCATGGCTACTACACTCCATTACGACATATTCAACATTGTTTTTAACGCATTCTAATAATAATTCATATATTTCTAAAATATCAGGAGTTGTATTATTTAATGGTTTAATTTTTTTATCTAAATAAAAACCGATTGTTCCAATATAGGCACATTTAATACCTAATTTGTTTAAAGCTTGATAAATTAAAAAACAAGTCGTTGTTTTACCATTAGTTCCTGTCATACCAATTAATTTTAAATCTTTTATTTTGTCATAATAATTATCATATAAATAATTTACCAAATATTTATGAGTATCAGCTACTTTTATAGTTTCAACATCATAATTCCCTTCTTCAACAATTACTTTACTAGCACCATTTTTAATAGCATCCAACACATATTTATGTCCATCATTTGCTTTTTTTAAAGCAACAAAAATATCTCCTTTTATTACTTTTCTTGAATCATCTTTTATATTCATAAAAAAACACCTCACAATATTTTATGAGAATGTTTTTAATTAATTGCATTTTTGCTTAATATAATCTAATATTATATCCTTTTCAATAAATGGTACTTTTTCGTGTTTTTCATTTATTAGTACTTCTTCGTGACCATGGCCTAATATTAATAATGAATCATTATCTTTTAATAAATCAATACCACGATAAATTGCTTTTTTTCGGTCTAAGATAATTTCATAATTTTTATTTTTTAATCCTTCCAACATATCTTTGATTACATTCATTGGATCTTCTTTAAAAATATGATCATTTGTTACAATTGCATATTTAGCTAAATCAGTTGCCGCTTGCATCATACCTTTTCTTCTTCCAACATCTCTATTAGCTCTACAACAGAATACTACATAAGTATTTCCTCTAGTAACTCTTTTTATTGTACTTACAACTTTTTCTAAGCCATCAGGCGTATGAGCATAATCGATATAAATATTATTAGTTTTATATTTAATTCTTTCAATCCTTCCTTTTGGAGGATCTAATTTAGATATTATTTCAACTATTTTATTTTGATTAATTTTCATATCCTCTAAAATAATAATAATTGGCATTAAATTTAAAGCATTATATTCTCCTAATAATTTAGTATAAATATTTATACTTTTATCCTTATGTTTATAAACAAAATTACTTCCTTCAATATTCATCTTAAAATCAGTTATTTGATAATCACTTTTATTAAATCCAAATGTAATGTTATTATTATCTAACAAAAAATAATTACTATTTTTATCATCAATATTAACGATAGCTTTACCATTTTTTTTAACTCTTTTAAACATTAATTGTTTTGCTAAAGCATAATTTTCAAAAGTTTTATGAATATCTAAATGATCTCTTGTTAAGTTAGAAAATACAGCATAATCATATTCGATTCCTTCTAACCTTCGATCAGATAATCCTTGACTACTTGCTTCTAAAGCTACTACTTTATGTCCAGTATTATAAGCATCAATAATTAATTCATAAGTATCACAAATATCTGGAGAAGTATTAGCAAGATAACATTTTTTACCTTCTTTAGTAAAATAACCAATTGTTCCAATTGAAGCAGTAGGAATTTCTAATAAATTAAGTGCTTGATAAATTAAACTAACTGAAGTTGATTTACCATTAGTACCAGTAAAGCCAATAATAGTTATTTCATCTAAATATTTTTTATAATTTTTTATTAAATAATCTTCTAAATATTTTCTCGTATCTTCTACTATAATTGTTTCAACAGAATAACTACCATGTGTAGCAACTATTTTGCTAGCACCATTTTCAATTGCTTTTAAAATATAATCGTGACCATCACCTTCAGCAGTTTTTAAGGCGACAAAAATATCGCCTTTTTTAATCTTTCTTGAATCTGTTTTAATATTAAAATTCATGTACATCACCTCTCGTTAAAAATATCAGGTAAATCATTTTCTAATAATATATATACTTCACCTTTAAAATATGTTTGTGCAATTGCTATAGCTTCTTTAACATCATTTACAACTTTTAATTTATCTAAGTCATATTTTTTAGATATTAATCCTTCTTTAATTGGAATTGTTTGTTTTTCGCCAACTAAAATAGTTAAATCAGCTACATCAGCAATATATGTTCCAAAATTATAATTATATTCATATTGTTTATCTGCTAATTCAATCATTCCTGGAGTTATAACTATTTTCTTACCTGGCATTAAATTTAATACTTCTAAAGCCATTTTTGAACCAACAGGATTAGAATTATACGCATCATCAATATAATTGATATCACCATATTTTTTTAATTGTAATCTATGCTCAACTGGTACTATTTTTAATACACCTTGCTGCATTTGTTCAACACTAACACCCAATTCTTTAGCTAAAGTAATACCAGCTAAAATATTATATATATTAGCTGTTCCTAATATTTTTGTTTTAAAAGGATATTTTTTATTACTGATAATTACATTAAAACTCATTCCACTACTAGAATATTTTATATCACTTGCTACAACATCAGCATCTTTATTTTCGATACCATACCAACATATTTTACAATTGTTTTTAATATTATAATTAACTTGCATTTGATCATCTTTATTTAAAATTGCTATCCCATCACTTGGTAATGATTCAATTAAAGCAAATTTTTCTTTAGCTATATTTTCAATTGTTTTAAAAGAATCTAAATGAGCTGTTCCTATTGTAGTTAATATACCATATTTAGGTTTAACAATACTTGCTTCTGTTTTAATATCATTTTTCTTTAGTGTGCCCATCTCAGCAATAAAATAATCATTATACTTATCGATATATTGATTAATTGTTCTAATCAATCCGTAACTCGTATTATAGTTTAAAGGAGTTTTAAAAACTATATATTTTTCATTTAAAATATCATATAAAAAATTTTTAGTACTAGTTTTACCATAACTACCAGTAATACCAATAACTTCCATATTAGATAATGACTTTAATTTTTTATTAGCTTTTCTTTTAAAACTTAAATAAACATATTTTTCAACTGGTATATTAATTATGTTAGCTAAGTATACGATAAAATAATTGAAATATATTATTAAATACAAAATTAAAAGATAATAATTAATATAATTTTCATTATAATTAATAAATATAATTGAAATAACAATTATATATAAAATAAATATAGTAGCCCATAATCTTTTTATTCTACTAGTATTAACAAGTGGTTTTTTAACTTGTTCTTTTTTTAAATAGTTTCTAAAACTTATTATTAGATAAATATTAAATAATATACTTATTATTAAAATAATATTTAAATCAAAAAAATAACTTAATATAAATATAATAGTATATAAAAATATTGGTCTTACAAAAACTATTTTTTTATTCTTAAATATCCATTTTAAATATCTATTATCTTCATTATATCTATTTTGTTGTAAATTATGTAGTATCTTTTTTATATCGATAATATTGTAAAACATCAAAATTAAAATATTAGTTATTAATAGCGTCATTATAATCTCCTTTTAAAACATATCTATTATTTTATCTAATTTGTCAATTACTGGAAATCCTTTATCTTTAGTTAAATCACGAGAAAATTGAATTCCAATTCCTCCTTCAGACTCCCATTCCTTTAAATTGCCAGAATAATCATCAATTAAAATAGCATCTTTACTTAAACATATTTTTGTTTTTGATATTTCTCTTGGTACTGGTATTATTGTAATATCTTTAAAATATTTTCTAATATGATTTATTTTAGCTACTGCTTCATCCAATGAATTAACGTGAGTTAATATTGCTACATTAAATTTATTAGAAGCAAATATTTTTTTTAAACAATTAAAACCATCATTGATAATAGGCGTTAAAGTTAATAGTTGTTTCCAATTTAAATTAGAATAAAATTCTTTCATTTTTTCTGGATCTTTTCTATCCACTTCTAACCTATCTAACATGTCGTAAGTAACCCCTATTGTATCCATAATTACGCCGTCAAAATCTATATATAAATTCTTCATAACATCACCTTTAAATATTATATCATATCTTAAATATATTAGTATATTTCT
>CALVSP010000059.1 GCA_944359065.1 uncultured Bacilli bacterium | reverse complement strand
CTCCAACCTCTTATAAAATAAAGGTTTTAATCGAATTTATCACCAAGTGTAATCAGATGATTAATTACCCAACAACCTAAAATTGTAGTCGGTTGATCACTAGTAGTTATTTTATAATTATTTTTAAAATATTTTTTACCTTTACCAATAACTGCCTTAGTGACTATTTCTTTATATAAAGACACAATATCACCTCTCATTTTAATATATGCATTAATTAGTCATTTGTACATAAAAAAACAAATAAATTACTTTATTTGTTCCCAAGGTAAATTATCATATCCAAAATGACCATAACTTGCTATATCATAATAAATTGGTCTTAATAAATTTAATTCTTTTATAATATTATCAACTGAAAAATCAAAATTATTTTTAACATAATCATTTATTTCTTCTATACTTACTTTGTTAGTATTAAATGTTTCAATATTAACACTAATAGGATGCTCTAAGCCAATAGCATAAGATACCTCTACTTCACATCTATCACATAAATTATGATAAACTATATTTTTAGCAACATATCTAGCATAGTAAGCTGCACTTCTATCTACTTTTGATGGATCTTTACTACTAAAACATCCACCACCTACTTTACCAACGCCACCATAGGTATCGACTACTATTTTTCTTCCTGTCGTTCCACTATCACCAAATGGTCCACCAATTACAAAAGAACCACTGGTATTAATTAAGATTTTCGTATCAACCATTAATTCTTTTGGTATTACCTCATCAATTACCTTTTCTTTAATATATTTTTTTATTTCTTCTTGTGTAACATTATTTTTATGTTGTGATGAAATAATTATTGTGTCGATTCGTTTAGGAATATTATCTTCATATTCTACTGTTACTTGTGATTTACCATCTGGCATTAAAATTGTATTTTTATCATTTTTTCTAACTAAAGTTAGTTGTTTTGTTAATTTGTTTGCAAGTAAGATAGGTAAAGGCATAAATTCTTTTGTTTCATTGGTCGCATAACCAAACATTATTCCTTGATCTCCAGCACATATTTTCTTTTTAGAAACAGCATTATTGATTTCTTGTGATTGGCCACTTACTTTAACTAATACTTCAAATTCATCTCTGTATCCAATATCTTTAATTACATCTTTAGCTAACTCTTCATAATTTAATTTTGCTTTAGTATTAGCTTCGCCATATATTAAAACAAAATTATCCTTAATTGTTGTTTCAACAGCCATATGACTATTAACATCTTCAGTTAAAGCCATATCTAATATTTTGTCACTTATTTTGTCACATATCTTATCTGGATGTCCTTCTGTTACTGATTCACTAGTTATAAATTTTTTCATAAAATCCCTCCAATTATATTGTATGAAAAAAGACTCCGTGAAAGAGTCATTTTTTCTTTCATCGTTATTAGCTTTACCACCTAACTTAATAGGTTGGTATGAGTTCATTGAGCTAATCCTCTCCCTCATTCTTGATAAAATTATAATTTAGGTTACATCTACCTACTAATTATATTATACTACTTTTTTAATTATTTACTAATTATTTCGCCATCCATACTCCAAGTTTTAACAGATGTTATTTTAACATCTACTATTTTGCCTAAATATTTACTATCAGATTTAACGTTTACTAATTTCATAGTATCAGTATAACCTTTTAAATAATTACTATTTTTACTGCTATAATCTTCTAATAAAACAGGAACTATTTTATTTAAATATTTATCATTATTTTCTTTAGAATATTTATTTACTAAATTATTTAAAGTTTGTAATCTTGCTTCTTTTTCTTCTAATGATATTTCATCTTTCATTCGACATGCTGGAGTTCCTATTCTAGGTGAAAAGATAAATGTAAATGCTCCATCGTATTTGCACTCATTAACTACGTCTAAAGTATCATTAAAATCTTCTTTTGTTTCATTTGGAAAGCCAACTATAATATCCGTTGTAATAGCACAATTAGGTATTTTAGTTTTCAATTTGTTATATAATTCTAGATATTGTTCTTTGGTATATCTTCTTCCCATTAGTTTTAATATTTTATTAGAACCTGATTGTAAAGGTAAATGAATATAAGGCATAATATTTTTATATTTACTTATCACTTCAATCATATCATCATTAAAATCCCAAGGATGACTAGTTACAAATCTAATTCTTGCAATATTAGTTTTAGCTACTTCTTCTAATAAATTAGCCATATTATAATCGATATCTAAATCTTTGCCATAAGCATTGACATTTTGCCCTAATAAAGTTACTTCTTTATAACCATCTTTTATTAAATTATTAATTTCATTAATAATATCTTTAGGTAATCTACTTCTTTGTTTACCTCTCGTATAAGGTACGATACAGTAAGTACAAAACTTATCGCAACCATACATAATATTAACCCAAGCTTTATATTTACTATCTCTTTTAACAGGAATATTTTCAATGACATCTCCTTCGATAGAAAAGACATCTATTTCTTGTTTATTTTTGGCTTTTTCAATTATATTAGGTAAATCATATATGTTATGTGTTCCAAAAACAAAATCAATCCATTTATATTTATTTAATATTTCATCGACAATTACCTCTTCTTGGGCCATACAACCACCGAAACCAACCATAACTTCTTTAGTTTGTTTCATATGTTTAATTCTACCTAACAAGCCAAATACTTTATTATGAGCATTCTCTCTTATCGCACAAGTATTTAAAATAATTAAATTAGCATCTTCCATATTATCTGTACTAATATATCCCATATCTTCTAGTATCGCTTTAATATTTTCTGAATCATGTTCATTCATCTGACAACCATATGTTTTTACATAACATTTTTTACCTTTACCAATTAATTTTTGTTCTGTAGTTATTTTATAATTTTCTAAAATATTAACTTTTTCTTTTGTTCTTTTTCTAGCGTTGTTTAAATTTGGTAAATTCATTAAAATCACTTCCTAATAGTTATACTTCTTGAATCATAATTAAAATAATTGGTTTTGATTCAGTTTGTTGGTAAAAATAATTACCGACTTTATCTCTTATCTCATTTTTTGCTTTACCATAATCAATATAAGATACTTTAGTATTATTTTTAATTATTTCTAACGCCATATTTTGTGCTTCTTTTATTAAATCAATATTTTCTTTAACATAAACAAATCCCTTAGTAACAATTTGCGGACCAGATAAAATTTGTTTAGTTACCTTATCAACAATTGCTATAATTAAAACAATACCATTTTCACCTAACATTTCGCGATCTTTAATAACTAAATCGCCAACATCACCTAATGTTTTACCATCGATTAAAATATCATCAACTTTAATAAATTCTTTATCATCAGTTAAATTTCCATTAACAAAAGTAGCAACCTCTCCATTTAATTTTAAAATAATATTTTCTTCTTTCATTCCCATTTGTTTAGCAACTTCACTATTAGCTACCTGATGTCTATATTCTCCATTTACTGGAAAATAGTATTTTGGTTGTAATAAATTTAACATCAACATTAAATCTTCACTTGAAGCATGTAATGAATTAAATTGTTTACTAGACATTGTTATTAAATTGCATCCTTTTTTAGCAATATCATCAAATAACATTGTCGCACTTTTTTCCATACCATCATAAACTGGAGATGCGAAAATAATAGTATCATCCTCAGTTAAAGTTATAAATTTATCATATCCTTTAACGATTCGCTTTATATTAGAAAATGGTTTTTCTCGTTCATCAGATACTATAATAATTGAATCTTTTTCTAAATGATGAATATTACCAATTCTTGATTTATCAAAATTAACATAACCATCATTAATTGCTTTTATTAAATTAGTTTCTAATCTTTTACCTAATATAATAACCTTTTTGTTAGCTTCAGTTACGACATTTAATAATTCTTGAATTCTAAATATTTGACCTTGTAAAATATTAATTAAAATACGGTTATTACATGTATTTATAATTTCTCTTAAAAATTGATAACTTCTATGTTTTGGTGAAGTATATCCTATTTTATCTGCATATAATGATTCACTTAATAGACATAATACACCTTGTTTCCCAACATAGGCTAATTTACCGATATCTGTTTTATAACTACCATGCATAGCTGAATCAAAAACAAAATTACCAGTATAAAAAATAGCTCCATCTTTTGTATATAATACGTATCCTACACTATCAGGAACAGAATGTGATAAACTAATTGGGAAAATATCATTATTACCAACTTTAATCCTCTTATGAGGTTTAATTTCAATTAAATTAGCTTTTAATTTTTCTTGAATTAATTCTTCTTTTAAGATATCTAATGTAAATTTAGTTCCAAATATTTTAACATCTGGTAAATCATATAACATATCAGGAATCGCGCCTATTTGCTCATCATGACCGTGAGATAAAAATATTCCTTGAATTTTATTTTTATTTTTAATTAAATAATCATAATTAGGAATAATGTAATCAACTCCAAGCATTTTATCATCAGCATATTTTAATCCTGAATCAAATACATATAATTCATCATCGACATTGACAACATACATATTTTTTCCAATTTCATTTAAACCACCTAATGCGAATATTTTAATCATCTGCTTACCTCCTTTCATTCAAAAAGACTAATTAATTATATCAAAAAATAATAAATTAGTCTAGTTCTTAAACACTAATGATTTAATTTTTTCTTTTTGCTTATTTATATCGTAAATTGCCTTTTTAGCTAATTTTATTGACATATAAGGTCTTATATATTTTGAATTATAATTAGATAACGGCTCAAAATTAGTAAAGCCATCAACATCTTTAACATCATCTATATTTTCTCTTTTTTCTTCATAATCAACAAATGATCCATTTAACGGATTATATATTTTATTGTCAAATATATTCATGTATCCTACAAAATTATTATCTTGATCAGTAATTAATACAAATATACTTTTATGCTTTTCGTAATTAAAATGATGAATAATTGATGTAGAATTATATATCCCACCATACACATATTCTAATGTTTCATTTACATGATCAGCAATGTATAATTTGTTCAATGGTATCTTTTCAAACATAAAATTTTCCTTTCTTTTTTTAGGGGGGACTTCAAGTATATCACATAAAAAAAATAAGTGTCAACACAATTGGAATAATTTACCAACTTATTGACAACTTACTATAATAGCATCATCACCGATTGTCTTTATTTGATTCCACTTGACTTCTACTTCATCCTTTGAAGTAAACATTGAAATTAAAAATTTTGTTTTTTCGACAATTAAACATTTAATAGTTCCATTCTCTATTATGACATCGACTATATTACCGATTAATTTTCCATCAGTGGTTATTATATTTTTTGATTGTAACTCACTTAACCGCATAATTTCACCTATTAAAATTTATGATTATTTTAATATTTTTTTCATATTATCCAAACAATTTTTTTCTATTCGTGATATTTGAGCTTGTGATATACCTATTTCTTCGGATAATTCCATTTGGGTAATACCTTCAAAATATCTTTTATATATGATATATTTTTCTTTAGCTTTCAATTTATTTAATGCTTCTTTTAGCATTATATTCATATCCTGCCCTATTTTATCTTTTTTATCGGCAATTTGTTCTTCTAAATAAATAGTATCGCCACCATCACTATAAATTGGTTCTGACATACTTACTGCATCTTTAACTGCTTCAAAAGCTTGCATAACTTCTAATTCTGTTAATTCTAAAACATCAGCTATTTCTTTCATCGTTGGTTCTCTATTTAATTTATTTGTTAATTCTTCTTTAGCTTTTAAACCTTTATATGCTATATCCTTTAAATTTCTAGTAACTCTTAACGAACTATTGTCCCTTAAATATCTTTTAATTTCGCCTAATATCATCGGAACAGCATAAGTTGAAAACTTAACTTCATGCGCTAAATCAAAATTATCAATAGCTTTAATTAATCCGACACAACCAACTTGGAATAAATCATCTAAATTATCTGTTCTGTTGTTATATTTTCTTAGTATTGATAAAACTAGTTTTAAATTACCATTAATCAATTCATCCTTAGCTAATTTATCCCCACTTTGATATTTTTTAAATAATTCGATCATTTCTTCATTGCTTAAAACTTTAATATTCGCAGTATTCACGCCACAAATTTCAACTCTATGACGTGCCATTAAAAAATCTCCTTTCATATTAATTATGATATAAAAAGAGATATTTCATACAATTATTTTATAAAATTGCCATCTTTCATTATTAATTCATCATCAGCATAAACTTCTAAATCTTTAGTACCTATCATAAAATCAACATGATTATTACTTTTATTAACTATATTAAAATCTGGTTCTTTAATACATTCTAGATAACTTGATCCTAACGCTAAATGACAAGCAGCATTTTCATCATATAAAGTTTCATAAAAAACTAAGTTAGACTTAGATATTGGTGAATCATAGTCAACTAAGGCAACTTCACCTAAATATTTAGAATTCTCATCATATTCTATTATTTGTTTTAAAGTTTCCTTGCCTACTTTAGCATCATAATTTACAACTTCACCATCTTTAAATTCTAAATAGAAATCTTCAATTAAACTACCATTATATACTAATGGTTTAGAACTATAAACAATGCCATTTACCCCATATTTATAAGGTGAGGTGAATATTTCTTCCGTTGGCATATTAGCAATCGTTTCTATTCCGTTTATAACTGTATTACCACCTGCCCAAATATGATTTTTAGGAAGTTCAATCGTTAAATTAGTTCCTAAATTATTTTTAAATGTCAATTTTTTATATTGTTTTTTATTCATATATTCACATTTTTGACTATTCAATTTTATTTTATTATCCCATTCTAATATAGGATTATCTTTATCTACTAAACACATCTTATAAATTATATCCCATAATTTATTAACATTATCTTCTTCATCAGGAAATAATTTATCAGACCAAGTTTTAGTCACTACTGAAGCAATACACCAAACTATTTCATTTTTTAATTGTCTTTCTTTATAAATTGGTTTTGTTTCTCTTACTAATTTCGCACTATAATCCAATTTATCATTA
>CALVSP010000058.1 GCA_944359065.1 uncultured Bacilli bacterium | reverse complement strand
AGCAAAAGCCACCGAAGAAGGAGAAATATTTAATCGTGAGATTAGATGCAGTCAAATTTATTTGACTTTTGTTCTTTTGTTAGAGAACATGTTAAAGAGAAAAGCAGTAATTTTGACATGAGTTATAAGTTAAATAAATAAAATTTAAAATTTTACTATATTATAAATCGTATTATATAAAAAATTATCTTTTTTATGATACAATATAGGTAATAGATAAATAGTAATTTGTTGAGATGGAGATATTATGAAAAAGAAAAATTTAATTATTTTAATATGTATATTTGCAATTATAGTTTCAGGGTATGTTATATATATTTTAAACCATAATCAATTACTAATCGGTGGTGTATCATATACAGTCGTTGAAAACGAGTATGTTTTTATGACAATAAAAGAAGGAACATTAACAAAGATTGGAGCAACATTAATATTAAAAAATAATAGTGAAACAGATTTTCAATATTGTGGTGATTATGAAATAGAAAAAATGAAAGATGGATTATGGCACAATATTGGTATTGCAATTGACTTTATGTGTGAACCTGATAATTTAAAAATTGGTGAAACTAAAGAAATTAATTTAGAGTGGGAAAATACTTATGGTAAATTACCTAAAGGAACTTATAGAATTATAAAAACAATATATAGAGATTATCCAAATGATCCAATGAATAAATTTTATGCCTCAGTTGAATTTACAGTAAAATAATAAATTATAATTTATTGAACAAATATGAAAGTCTACTTTTCTTACATTATAATATAATAGATAAGCAAATAATAATTTACAGAAATGGATGAGTGATTTTATTGAAAAAAAGAGAACTTAAAAATTTGATTTTTAATAAATCTAATTTAATAATTTTAATTTTAATATTAGTGATTTTTATTTCTATGTTTATTAGTATAAAAAACGAATTTTTTTACAATGCAATAAATTATATCCATAATTACTTAGAATATTATGTCTTGAAATATTTAGATGGTGATGCTAGTAAGTTAATTGTTAGTGGATCGCCATTACTATACATTGAAGGAGATTATGTAAATATTTTTTCTTCAATATATTTATATGTTGTATCCTTTGGCACATTAATATTTAAAATTTTCACTTATATATTTCCAATATTAGTTTTTTATATAATAAATAGAACATTACATGATGAATTTCATAATAATTTTGCTATATCAAAAATAGTTAGAATAGGACAAAAAAAATATAAAAATAATATGCTTTTTATTTATTGTATTTATACAAGTTTAATTTTGATTATTCCGAAAATTTTATATTTTATTGGTTTAAATATATTTTTTCCATTTGGGGTTTCTTCATTACATTATATAAATGAAGCAAGTTTTATTGCACAACCTTATTTGTATGCTGAATATATTTATAATCCTATTGTTATGTTAATTTTAGATCTTATATTATCAATAGCTTATTGTTCAATTCTTACTTTTATTTCAGTAAATGTTATTGCATTTTTCAAAAATAAAGCAATATCTAATTTAATGTTTGTTTTTGGTTTATGTTTATTTTCTGTATTAGCAATTTTTATAGGGCAAGCACCTATTGTTTCTTATATATCACTATGGAGTGCATTGGAATTAAGCAATAATTTTTCTTTTGAAATGAATATTTTTATTCCAATAATAATTGCTTATTTAATTTGTGGCGTTTTATTTGTTATTACTAAAATTGTATTAAATAGAAAAATAAAGGATTTTGTATGAAAAAATTATTTATATATTTTTTAAAAAATAAATTTTTTGTTATTTGGTTATTATTATTTTTTATAGTATTATATTTATCATTTAATCCATTATTATCATTTAAATATGATTATATGAATGATAATAGTATTACAAATATAATATATATTTTTTATGTTTTTATGTTGCCACTTACATTTTATGAAATGGGATTTGTATCATGCATGATTATAGATTTATGCTTTATTTCTATTCTATCATACGCAGTAGCAAGTTTTATTAATTATTTTTTTGAAAATTCTTCAATAACTTTAACTAGAATTAAACGAGGTAAGTGTGTTAATGAATTATATATAATAAATTTTATATTTTCTACTTTTTTAACTATTATATATATCATATTTTTTAGTTTGTTATGTTTAAAAAATAATATCGAAATAAATATGGATATTAATGTTTGTATAGTTATCGGATATAAATTGTTGATAGCTGTTTTAGTTCCAAATATATATTTATTCTCATATATTAAAACTAATAGTTCTATATCTTCATTAGGTTTTACTTATTTAGTTTATATACTATTAGAACTTCTTATAAAAATTACTTTTATTGAATCAAGTTTATCTTTTAATTTTTCTATAATTGTTTTAATTTTTATTATGGTAATTTATCTATTATTATATAAATTGTCAAATAATATGTTTTTGAGGAGGGATGTATAATGGAAAGCAAATATATTATATCTACAAAGAATCTTACTAAACAATATGGAGAAAGAAATGTTGTAAATAATGTTAATTTAAATATTGAAAAAGGTAAAATAACTGGTATTATTGGTAGAAATGGTAGTGGTAAAACAGTTTTATTAAAAATGTTAGTTCAGTTATATTATCCAAGCAGTGGAGAAATAACATATATAAACGGGATTGATGTTACTAATGATTTTGGAGTGTTAATTGATACGGGATTTTTAGAAAATGAAACTGGATTTAAAAATCTCTATGTTCTATCTTCACTTAAAGGCAAAATTAAAAAAAATGAAATTTATGACATAATGAACTATGTTAAATTAGACCCATGGAGTAAAACTAAATATAAAAATTATTCTACTGGCATGAAACAAAAATTAAAATTGGCACAGGCGTTAATGGAAAAACCAAGTGTTTTAATTTTAGATGAACCATTTAATGGCTTGGATCAAGAAAGTGTATCTTACTTTAGAGAAGAATTATTAAAACTAAAACAAAAAGGAGTAACAATGATTATTACTAGTCATTTTTGGGAAGATATAGAAAAATTATGTGATATCGTATATGAAATGAAAGATGGAGTTTTGAAAAAAAATGAAAAAAGAAAATAAAAAGAATATTGCCATTATTATTATATTATTTACTATATTACTTGTATTTTTTGTAATAAATTATATCAATAAAGAATTAGAAGAATATAAATCTTATGCTGATTTTACTATGGCAAGTGATGTTATGTTATTATCTTTTAACAAAAATTTTGATTTACAATATCCATTGATTAGAAAAATTCAATCATCAACGGATGAAAAAAAGGAAACTGAGGGAAGTTTAATATATGATTTTGCACAATATGATATGTTACCAATTTTTAATTACCTTGTTTCTGATGAATGTAATCATAATTTAATAACTTCGTTTACAAAATTTACGGATTTTTTAACGAAGTTTAATTCTGCCATATATAATCGTAGAGAAAATATATTAGATAGATTAGATGGTGATAATTATTATAAGTTTGAAAATGATGTTTATATATATAAAGTGAAAAAGAAAGTAATAAAAAAAGAATTTTTTGAAAAAGTATATAATGAATATTTAAAATCTATTGATGAAAATAATACTAAAAGTAATTTTATAAATAAATTGTATAAAAATAAAAATATAAGTGATTTTTATTCTTATAGTGATCTCAAAGATAATATTGATAATAATTATGATAAATTTTATATTAAGAATAAAGAATCAGTGTTAAATGTAATTGCTGAAGATTTAGAAAGTTTTTGTAAATATCTTAATGATAAAGTTTTATATATTTCTGGTAGTTCAATGCCAATTTTAAAGATTGAAGAAAAGAATATTGAAACAGAAGTTATTGAAATATATTATAATTTTACTAAATTAGATAGAATATATTCTTCTGCTTCAAAATATTATAAATATTCTTACCAATTAAATATTCAATATGTATGGAATCAATTAAAAGAACTTGGATATCCCAAATTATATTTATAGTCGTTTATAAATATATTATGATAATTTTAATAATTATGATATGGTTAAATTTACATAAACAAATAGTCAAGAGCGTTAGTTCATTTTAACTCTTGACTATTTGTTTATACCAATAATTTGAATTTTCAAACAACATTTATTGTTGTTTGATTATCAGTAACAAAAAAATTTAATGTACATAAAACTTTAATAAAAAATGCTATTTGTACATAAAGTGAATGGTTTAATGTACATTGATAAATCTTTGTAATTAAAATAAATGTTTATATTTAATAATAATTATATGTTCAAAAATATGTACAATTTTGCAAGTGCAAAATCAGAATTGCCACCTAAAAAGTTATTTATAAATAAAGAAAAATGCTAAAATAGGTGGCATCCGCTTATGCCCATATATAAAAAAAGTATTATTTTTTTTGTTATTTTTGTACATAAATCGGTGAATCTATTTATAAAATATGTAGATTGTTGTATAATTTATTCAGTTGTAAATCTTAGATTTAAGAGAGCAGTATTATCTTAATGGCTGTTCTCTTTTTGTTTTTTGGAGGCTGTTATGATATTAGTAAAAGATAATAAATTACAAGCTGAATTGTTAAGTAGTGAAGGGACTTTAAGTAATAAAACTATAAAAAATTATGATTATATAGAATTTAAGAATGATTTTGAGCAAATTATAGATATACTTTCAACAAATATATTAGTTCATTCTTTATATCAAGAATATTTAAAATATGAAGTGACAGAAGATTTAGAGTTTAAGATAATATCTAATAATGATTTGTGTGATTGTAGTTTTACTAGCGATATTATATCTTATGAAGATACATCTGTTTTAACTTTAGATAGGTTAGCATATGACAATTCAATTGAATTATGCACTATTTTGTTAAGGCGAGTAAAAAGGTCCTTTGATAAGTTAAATGAGGTAGAAAAATTTATTATTAAATCTTTAGAATTTGATGAACCTAAATTAACAGATGAAGAATTGATAGAAAGATTAATGACTTATAAAAATGGATATTATTTATTCAAAAAGAGTGCATTTATAAAATTGGGTTTGCAATTGAATACAAAAATTTTAAAACAAAAGGGTGATGAAAGTTTAATTAAATATAAATTAGATGAAAATGGTAATAAAATATTTATAAGGCAATAGGAAAAATTTAGGAAAAAAATAGGAAATCTCTAGTAATTGGCTAGAGATTTTTTTGACATAGTTAAAATAATGCATTTTTAGGATAATTAATATGAACATAGCGCTAAGTTCAAGGTGATTAAATTGGAGGAGATTAATGAAAAATAAAGAAAATATAATCATATATGCTATTATTCCTAAATATATTTATAAAACTAAAGAATTAACTAGTGAAGAAAAATTAATAGCAGAAAGAATTACTTATTTATGTAAGAAAAAGGGGCATTCTTGGGTAAGCAATAAAACTTTAGCTGATATGTATGGGATAAGAGAGGATACTGTTTCTAAACATATAAAAAAATTAAAAGATATTGGATTCATATATTGTTTTTATAATAAAGATAAAAGCAATCATTCAAAAAGAACCATATATTTAACCAATAACATATGGGATTAAAAGCCTATTAGTAATAGTTTAAATAATCAAAAAGAAATAGGTCATTTATCCAAATATAATAATAAATATAATTATAAAACTAATAATGATATTATTTCTTATGATATTGATGGTGTTATGTTATGGCATGGAAAAAGATGTGAATCTGAACTATTATCTTTAGAGGAACAAAAAGAATTAGAAAAAATGCTTGCTCTATAATAAATATTTAGAAATAAGCAACAATCAAAATAAAGGAGTGTTTATGAAAAAAGACAAATTTTTACAAAATAATATTAATATGGTGCATATACATTTATAGAGGTGCTTTATGGAAAAAGAATATAAAGTAAATAATATCTTTAACGAAAACGGAATAACACTAAATGAACTAATAAGAAATTTTTTATTATCTTTTCTAGATAAAGAATTTAATAATTATGAAAATAATGGTATAATAAATACCGATATAATCTCAAACTTATAGATTGGAGTAGAAATGGTAACAGACACAACCTATAAGGTAGGAATATATTTAAGATTATCTAGAGAAGATGAAAGGTTAGGTGAGAGTGGTAGTATCTCTACACAAAGAGATTTACTTTTAAATTATATTAGAGATAATGATTTATTATTTGTAGATGAATATATAGATGATGGTGTATCAGGAACAACTTTTGATAGAGTAGGATTTAATCGTATGATTAAAGACTGCGAAGAAAAGAAAATAAATATGATTATAACTAAAGATACATCAAGATTAGGTAGAGATCATATTGAGTTTGGTTATTATGTAGAAAGATATTTTCCAGAACATAACATTAGATATGTAGCAGTTAATGATGGGGTAGATACTTTTAAAAGAGATAGTTCAGCAAATGATATGTTAGTATTTAAAAGTGCTTTTAATGATATGTATGTTAAAGATATATCAAATAAACTCCGAAGTTCTTTATATACTAAAAAACGAAATGGTTTATTTGTTGGAGCATACGCTCCTTATGGCTATAAAAAGAATGAGGAAGATAAGCACAAACTTGAAATTGATGAAGAATCTGCTAATGTAGTTAGAAGAATATTTGATATGTTTACAAGTGGCGATAGTTTAAGTAAGATATGTGATACGCTAACTTGTGAACATATACCAACACCAAGTATGCAAAAAAATATGAAGTTAGGACAAGACAATGTTCATTATGGTGTTTGGGCAACGAGGACAGTTAATGATATTCTAAAAAATCCAACTTATATTGGAAATCTAACACAATGTCGTCAAAGGAAAGTAAATTATAAATCTAAAAAAAGAGTTCATAATAAAGAAAATGATTGGATTATATCAGTTGGTGCAGTAGAACCCATAATTGATAAAGAAACATTTGAACTTGCCGAAGAAATGTTTAAGAGTAATAAAAATCGTGGCAAAGGTAATGGTGTAACCGATAAACTTTTACTTCGTGGTTTAATATATTGTAAAGATTGTAAGCACACGATTGGATTTAGAGAACATAAACAACAAACTAAAAAATATGGAGAGGTTAGCCGAATTTATGGTAATTGTAATTATTGGGCTAAAAGAAAAAAACAAGATGTATGCACACCACATTCTATTAA
>CALVSP010000057.1 GCA_944359065.1 uncultured Bacilli bacterium | reverse complement strand
TTGTTTTCAACTCAATTATACTCCTTGAATCACTATTTTTATATACAAATTGTTTCACATCAATTGTATCACTACAAGGAAAAGCAAAAACAATCAAAGATTTAATTGACTTTTGTTAAAAAAATAGTGTATAATTAACTAAGGTGATTAATTTGAAAAACGAAAAAATTGGTAAAATAATGGCTATTGTAATGTTGGCAATTATGGTTGTATCAACATTAGCATCTCTAGTTTTAATTTAAAAAGAGGGATATATTCCTCTTTGAATTGTAAAAACCCCATTTTTTAAAGTGGGGTTTTTATATTTTTTGATTTTTTTATGTTTTAATGATTTTATAAAATGATTAATATTTCCATTTATTAGTATTATTATAATTTTAGATTTTCCAAAACTTTGAATTTCATATGTGTATCATTTGTATTAATTTATATTATAATGTTTTTTATAACTATTTTTAATTTTCTTATTTTTGATTATTATTGTTCATAAAATTTTATCTTGCATTTTTATTATAAAATATTTTTAATATTTTAAATTAACTTATATTGATTAAAAAATTTTATTTATATTTATATCACTAATATTATTTATTCTAAAAAATGTTCCATTTACATTTAATTCATCAATAATATATATAACTTTATATGCATTATTATTTTCTAAATATACTTTACCACTTGCTTCATTATAACTATTAGTATAACCTAATTTATTTAATAATTCTTTAATATAATCATCTTTTAATTTTACTTCATATACTTTTAATTCTTTACCTTTAATATCATTTTCTATTTCTTTTTTTGATGTTATATTATTTAATCCTTCTAATATTATATTCGTATCATAAAATATGTTTTCTTCCGTTTCATTATACTTTGTTTCTTCCAATGTTTCATTTTTTTCATACATTTTTCCATCGATAAAGTAATATGTTAAATCAAATGTATCTATCTTATATTTTTGATTTTTGTAATTATCTATCTTATACATTTCGCTTATTGATTTATTATCAATATTCCCATATATTCTTAAATCTAATTGATAACTTTCAATATTATCTCCTATATTCATATTTTCATAGGCTTCTTTAAATTCTTTATTGTTACATCCTGTTAACAAAATTAAACTTAACGCTAATAATACCTTTTTCATAAAAACCCTTTCTATTTTACTATTTCAACATTTCCTGCACTATTGACTACTGTTCCTGTTTCAAAATTATATTCTGTTTCATTATAATCTCCATTTACAATTTGTCCCCAATCAAATGCTTTACCCGTTTGATTAGTTATTGTAGTTAAATTAGGATTGGAAAATAACGCTTTTTGAAATGCATAACTTCCTATTTTTGTTACACTATTTGGGATTGTTACATTTGTCAACTGATTAAATGCAAATGCTAAACTTCCTATTTCTGTTACACTATTTGGAATTATTATATTAGTTAATTGGTTGTTATTAAAAGCACCAGAGCCTATTTTTGTTACACTATTTGGGATTGTTACACTTGTCAATTGATTACCAACAAAAGCACCCATTTCTATCGTTGTAATATTATTAGGAATTATTAAATTATCTCGTTTGCTTCCACCATAACTAATAATAGTACTTTTATCTTCAGTTCCATCAGCATTTCTTAAATAAATGAATGCTTGTTCATCAGATAATTGATTATCGTTAAACGTTGCATAGCCCATATAAACAACACTATTTGGAATAGTTATACTTGTTAATTGATTGACGGCAAAAGCAGTAGTTCCTATTGTTGTAACACTATTTGGAATAATTATACTTGTTAATTCATTTTCGCCAAAAGAACCATCACCTATTGTTATAACACTATCTGGGATTATCACATTTGTCAATTGATTACTTGCAAATGCATAGCTTCCTATTCCTATTACACTATCTGGGATTGTTACATTTGTTAACTGATTAAATGCAAATGCATAGCTTCCTATTCCTATTATATTATCTGGGATTGTTACATTTGTTAACTGATTATCAGCAAAAACACCACTTTGTAAAAAATTTAAATTAGGAGGTATATCTATTTTTTGAATCTGATTTTGACGAAATGCATCCTTGCCCAAATATGTTACACTACTTGGAATTGTTATACTTGTTAATTGGTTACCTGCAAAAGCTGAATCTCCAATATATTCTAAATTTAATGGTAATTCTACATTTACAATGTTATTAGCTGGAAATGAATATGACTTTATTATTTTAAGTTCAGTGGCATTGCTCATATTAATGTCATTTATAAAAGAATCTGTTTTATTATCGCCAGTTATAAATGCTCTTTCGCCAATACTTACGATAGGTTCTCCGTCTATATTTTTAGGTACAATAACACTTTTGCCTCCACAAATATTATCATACCCAGTTATTTCTACACCTTCAGATTCAACAACATTACTAATAACGTTATTGTTTTTTAGTTCTTGAACATCAACCTCTCCTAGTGCAATATCTATTTTCAAAGTCCAAAAACTTCCTGAATCTTCTGCATAACCACCTTTGCAATATGTCTCTCTATCTTCTTGAGAATACCATTCCAAATCAGTAAAATAAGTCATACAAGCATCATAATTTATAATAAAAGAATCAACGATATTTGTTTTTTCATATTTAAAGCAACTAGCGGCAGTCGTAACAGCGCAATTTTCACTATATTCAAATATATACTGATTTTTTTTGTCACTCCAATTATATGTTATGCAACCTGGCATTTTTTTTGATGAATCTCTTGGATCTAAAATTTCACTAGCTTCTAAAAATCCTTCATTTATTAAAGTATTAAATGAAATGGTACCAGTAATTTCAGTATAATCTGCACGATTAGTAACGTATAATCTTGCTGCCTCTACTAAATTATCTTTTTGCCTTTCATACGCTTTTTCTTTTGCATTTAATAAAATTTTATCAATAATTGGAAAAGTTATTAATGCTATTACAGCTAAAATTATCAACACTCCTAATAGTTCTATCAAAGTAAATCCAAATGCTGTAAATTTTAAAAATTTTTTTTTGTTTTTCATATTATCACCCTAACTATTTTCTTTAAATTATTCCTATATTTATTCATATATAAAATATGAATTTTTCTCAAATAGTTCCTTTCAATTTTATTTATATTAAATTTTTCTATCTTCTAAATTAATGACATTAATATAAATTCTACCTTATTATTTTCTTTATCAATTGTTCTTTCATACTATACTTACTTACCCTTCTATGATAATTTTATAATAAAATTAATATTTAGTCAACAAAAAAAATTGTATAATGATATACAATTAAGATTATCAAAAAATTTCAAATTTTCCTAAATTTTTTTATGGACAAATTTTATATTAAAATTTACAATATTTTTAATAATTTTTATGACCTTATATATAATTGTTGATAATGAAAAATATCACATACACTACCTTTTTTAACAATTCTTATTATTTCATTTTTTGAAATTTTTCTTCACTAACTATTTTAAAGTTATCACTATTCTTAATAGAATCTCTATAAACTAAATAGTTTAATTTATTTTTTTCATTTTTCAAATCAAATTTATAAGTATTAAAATCCCCTTTTAATATCCTCTGTTCAAAAAAATCTGGTAACGTTTCAAAAAACATTTCTTCCTCACTATAAGGAAATGGTAAAAAACACCCTTGTTCCATAGCAACTTTAGCAGTATCAAAATATTTAAATGAATATTTATCATCACTTAATTGTTTCAATACACCTATTGCTAATATTTTATTAGTTTTATATGATTCCCATAACAAATATACTTCATTCATAATAATTTACCTCTACTTTCATATTGATGAATTTTATAATATTCAACTATCCAATTTGCTCTTCTTAATACTAATTCTTTAGCAAAAACTAATCTATCTTTTGGTAATTCATCTTTATAGTAATCAAATAGTTTATCAATATTTTCTTCCGTAATTTTTTTCTCTATTTCTAAAATTATTTTTTCAATATATTCTGAATAATAATTTGTTAGATAGATAATCATTTGTTGATATTCTAGTGTTGAAATATCATATTTTCGATATTCATTACCAATTTTATTCAAAATTTTATGATATTCTTCATGAGACAATTTTTCTTCTTTGACTAATTGAAGTAATTCTTCTTTTTTAATATCAATTAAATCCATTATCCTTTTTGATTCAGCATTATCCCAAATTCTTTTTTCTTTATATTGCAAAAATCTATCTAAGGTAACTTTACCAACGATGTGTTTATGAATAACTGTATTTAATTGATTTTCATCAACGATATTACCATTTTCGTCGATGCAAGCTCTTAACCTATGATCTACCATTGAAATACCTAATGATGTACAATTATCGTATAATGGAGCAAACCGAACAGAATTTGTTTCATGATTAATTATTATTCCATAATTTGAAGGATTTCTATCTCTATTTCCAATTAATGAATCATATACAAGCATATTAATAACATCTTGAATTAAACCATATTTTTCAATAGAACGTATAATCAAATCTGCTGTATATAACTGATGAGTTTTAGGATTAACTAAACTAGTATTTTTAAATCCAGGATCAATTAAATTAATCAATGTTACGCCATCGATAAATTCTTCCTTTTTAGGTCCTTCTAAATTATTATCTAGGAAGTCAAAACTCAAAACTCCTAAATCATTGCCTTTATAACATAAATAATAATCTGCTACTGGTATATTAATAAGCTTTGCTATATCAGCAGCTATACATTCAGAAACATCATTATAAATAGGGGAACCATCATTTTTCAAAGTACTTATTTTAAATAAATATCGTTTGTTATAGGCACAAATCCAATACTTTGGTTGTTTACCAACTGGTTCTGGCAAATATATTTCTTCATTAATTATCTCTGCGCGCATACTATCACCAACAATTTCATTATAGCAAATTTTTTAAACTAACACAAATTAAAAAGAGGAAATATCCTCTTAATTTTCTCCTTCTTCTAACATACTAGTAATAAATATTCCATAACCTTTATGTGGGTTATCAACAACGACATGGGTAACCGCACCTATTATGTAGTCATCTTGAATAATAGGTGAACCGCTCATACCCTGCACTATACCATTTGTTTTTTCAAGTAATTCTGAATCAGTTATGTTAAATGAAATATTTTTTGTTTCTTGATTTTCACTTATTTTAGTAATTTCAATTTCATATTCTTTAATAACATCATCTTCTAAAACGGTAAGTATTTTAGCTTTACCTTTTTTTATTTCTTCAGGCTTAGCAACTTTATAAAGTTTTGAATCAGCAATTTCATCAGTATAATTACCGAAGATACCTTTTATAGTATTTTCAAAAATAGTACCATTGATACTTTCCGTATCTATTTGGGCATTTTTCTCACCAGGTGTACCATTAGAACTAGGTTCGATATCTGTTACACTTGATTCATATATATTACCGCCTGAAATACTAAAGATATTACCTGTTCTACTATCGATTATTTCGTGACCTAAAGCGCCAAATAATTTTGTATTTGGATCGATATAAGTTAAAGTACCAATACCAGTAATGCTATCTTTGACATAAATACCTGTTTTATAAGTATCGTTTTCTTTTGGTAAATTTAAAGTAGTAGTTTTAATTTGGTTATCTCTTACATAAGTTACATTTATATTACCATCGCTTAACTTTATTTGATTAGTTAAATCATAAATAGAATTGATATTATGATTGTTTATAGCTGTTATTCTATCTCCTATTTGTAATCCAGCATCACTAGCAATATAACTATCGTTTACTTTGTAAAATCCAACTATTAAAACACCATCTGCTTTTAATTCAATACCGATGTTTTCACCACCAACATAAACGTAATCAGAATAGGCTAAAACAAAAGAAGGAATAAATAGAAGAAGGAAAAGAAATGCTTTTTTAAACATTAGACATCTCCTTTTCTCACATAGACTACATTTATATTATTTGCTTAAAACAAATATTTATAATTTACAATAATTTCTAATTTAAAATAACAATTGATATATTTAAAAAACTAGCAAAAATTAACTAAAATAAATAAGGAATATTTATTAATCCTGCTGTTTTATTTTGTAAAATTTAATAATCATAATTATAACTAAAATAATTAACAATAAAATCCAAATAAAACCAAATAAATATAATTTAAATCCAAAAAATATTAAAGTCCAAAAAGAATTGACTAACAATTGAAAAAAATAAATTTTTATCGCATTTTTTTATTATATCCATAACTTTCATAAATAATATAAAGTAATTATTTTTTGCGTAATCAAATCTTGCTTTTTTACTTCTTTCCAAATTAATTCTAAATCATATTTTTTCGAAAAATCATCTTCGATATTTATATTATTATCAATTATTGTTTCTAATTTAGAATCAATATTTATGCTTAATAAAGTTTTAAATTTATTTTTAATTGAATAATATTTAAACAATTCATTTTTCGATAATTTTACAAAAAACTTAAATAATCATGAATAATATAATTTTTATTTAATAAATTATATAATTTCAAATAAACATCTTGGACAATTTCTTCACATCACTTAAATTATCACATTTGGAAATAACATATCTAGTTATAGTATGATATGTTTCATTATAAATATCATTAAATTTTTCTTCCATATGAGGCACCTCTCTTATATAGAGTATTGTTAATTTAAAAAGTTTCAAAAAAAGACTTATTCTTCAATATTTAAGTCTTCTAATTCGCCATTTTCACTAACAATTTTATTAATGTTTTCTTCAATATTTTTTAATTGTTCGTCGCATTCTTTAACTAATTTCATCGCTTCACTATATTTATTAATTGAATCTTCTAAATCGTTAGTATCACTTTCTAAAGTAGCAACGATTTCTTCTAATTTTTTAATTTTTTCTTCAAATTTCATTATTTATCTCCTTTACATTTACTAAAATATTACCGTCATTAAATTTAATATTTAAAATATCATCTTTTTTTATCTTTTTAACACTTTTTATTAATTTATTATTTTTATAAGTCAAACTAAATCCTCTTTTCATAACATTTAAAGGATTAATAAGTTCTAATTTTTCAATAATGGTATTTAATTTAATTATATTATTATCTAGTTTTAAATTAATATTTTTATTTAGTTGTTTAGTTAATAAAATTAAATTTTGTTTTTTATTTTCATATAACATATTAGTATTTTTTAAAACATATGAATTTTTTAAACTATCTAAATATAGTTTTTTTAGTT
>CALVSP010000056.1 GCA_944359065.1 uncultured Bacilli bacterium | reverse complement strand
TACTAAAAAATGAGCTTTTTCTTTTATTTTATAAGAGATTATGTAAATTTTACTTCACACCAGAAATTCTTGAACCAGTAAAATTGAAAAATCACTTTTTATTTTTAAGTAAATTATGATATAATAAAAAAAAAGAAATAGAATTAATTAGGTGATATAAATTGAAAAAAGTTGTTGTGTTAGGTGGAGGAACAGGTTTATCTACTTTACTTCGAGGATTAAAACAATTTCCTGTTGATATAACTGCTATAGTTACCGTATCCGATGATGGTAGAAGTACTGGTAAATTAAGACAAGAATTTAATGTTCCCGCTGTTGGTGATATAAGGCAGGTAATAGTGGCTTTATCCGAAACTGAACCATTAGTTCAAAAATTACTAAATTATAGATTTAAAACTGATAGTGATTTAAATGGTCATGCTTTGGGGAATTTATTATTAACTGGATTAATAAATGTAGCAGGAAATATGTCTACGAGTATTGAATCATTAGGAAAAATATTAAATTTAAAAGGTAAGGTGTTACCTTTAACTGAAGATAATGTTATTTTAATGGCAAAAATGGAAGATGGAAAAATAGTTGAAGGTGAACATAATATAACCGATTATGGGAAAAATATTTCAGAAATTTTTTATAAAAAAGAGCCTAAAATTTTGGATGAAGTTTTATTTGAAATTGAGCATGCTGATTTAATTATTTTCAGTATGGGTAGTTTATTTACTAGTATATTACCTAATTTAATTTGTAAGGAAGTAATAGATGCTATTGATAATAGTAATGCTGAAATTATGTATGTTTGCAATATAATGACACAACCTGGTGAAACAGATAATTATAAAGCAAGTGATCATGTAAAAACGATAAATAAATATTTAAATAAAAAGAAAGTAAAGAATATTTTAGTTAACAATGGAAAAATAACAAAAAAAATAAAGGAAAAATATTCTACATTAGAACAAAAAGATCAAGTAATATATGATAAAGAGGAATTAAAAAAATTAAATTTAAACATTGTAGCTGATAATTTTGTTAAAGTAGAAGATGAAGTCTTGAGACATAATATAGCAAAACTAGGATTTTATATTTATTCTTATTTGATAAAGGAGGAATAATATGTCTTTTACTAGTACAGTAAAAAATGAAGTAAGCAAATTAGAAATAAATGAAATAGAAAAAATTGCTGAATTATCAGCAATTTTATCAAATGGAGCAGTAATTGAAAATAATACTATTAAAATAACAACTGAAAATGCTAGTGTTTCAAGAAAAATATTCAGTTTAATTAAAGATATTTATAAAATAATACCTAATATTATTGTAAGGAGAAGTTTAAATTTTAATAAAAAATATTTATATATTTTAAGTATAAAAAAAGTAGAAGAAATTGATAAAATACCTAAAGATTATATAATTGATGATGATGAATCAAAAAGGGCTTATTTAAGAGGACTATTTTTAATGACTGGTTCAATTAACGATCCAAAAACATCAAGGTATCATTTAGAATTTTTGGTAAATGATAAAGATTATGCTTATTTTGTATGTGATTTATTAAATAAATATAATTTAAATAGTAAAGTTTTAAAAAGAGAAACTAAGTATATGATATATATTAAAGAAGCAGAAAAAATAAGTGATTTTTTAAGGATAATTAATGCTTATAATGCGGTTATGTATTATGAAGATATAAGGATTTATAGAGATCATAAAAATATGACCAATAGATTAAACAATTGTGAGCAAGCTAATGTTGATAAAATAATTGAAACAGCTAATAAACAAGTTAAAGATATTGAAATTATAAATAAGGTTGGTTTAGATCTATTAGATGAAAAGGAACAAGTAGTAGCTTTATATCGATTAAAGTATAAAGATGTATCATTGTTAGAATTAAGTGAAATAATTTCAATAGAAACAGGTAAGAAAATCACTAAATCAGGACTTTACCATAGGTTTAAAAAAATAAGTGAACTAGCCGACAAATTGAGAGAGAAAATGTAATTTCTCTTTTTATTAT
Source organism: uncultured Bacilli bacterium (assembly GCA_944359065.1). Classification (GTDB taxonomy): domain Bacteria; phylum Bacillota_I; class Bacilli_A; order RF39; family UBA660; genus Faecisoma. The sequence continues at coordinate 5,665 of CALVSP010000056.1, read as the reverse complement.
TTTAAATTTATAGTATAATTAATATGGGTGATTTTATGGAACAAATCTTTAATTCTTTAACGCAACTCATAAAAGAACATGATAATATATTAATTATGACTCATAAAAATCCTGATTTTGATGGTATGGGATCAGCTTTGGGATTACAACAAATTATATATAGTTTTAAAAAGGATAGTTATATTTGTATGAATAATAGTGAATTGAATGATTCATTAAAAAAAAGTTATAATTTAATTAAAGAAAATAATTTATATTTTAATTATGTAAAGAAATCAAATGTCGATGAGTTAATTGATGAAAATACTTTATTAATTATTTTAGATACGCATAAAAAAGAAATGACGGAGATGCCGGAATTAATTGATAAAGTAAATAATATTGTAGTAATTGATCATCATATAAAAAATAAAGATTATATAAAAGATTATAAATTAAGTTATATAAATGAAAGTTTATCTAGTACAGTTGAATTTATGGCAAATTATATAAAATACTTAAATAAAAGAATAGATTCTTTATTCGCTACTTTTATGTTGGTTGGTTTGGAAATTGATACAAATAATTTTAGATTAAAAACTACTGACAAAACATATGAAGCAGCTGCTTATTTAATTCAATTAGGAGCAGATAACATTTTAAAACAAGAATTATTACAAGAAAATAAAGATAGTTATGTAAAAAGACAAAAATTAATTGAAAAAAGTTTTATGTTAAATAAAAATATGACTTTGTGTATATTAGACAATAAAATATACGAAAATAAAGACTTAGCTTCAATAGCTGAAGAATTATTACAGTTTGAAAATGTTGAAGCATCATTTGTTATTGGGCGAATAGCTAAAGATGTAATTGGAATAAGTGCAAGGTCAATCGGTAAAATTAATGTGGAAGAAGTAATGGCTAAATTAGGTGGCGGTGGGCATTACACCGAAGCAGCTACACAAATAAAAGAAAAAACAATTATTGAAGTAGAAAGACTTTTAATTGATACAATCAAGGAGGAAAAATGAGAGTAATTTTTATTAAAGATTTAAAAGGTCAAGGTAAAAAGGGCGAGATAAAAGAAGTAAAAGATGGGTATGGTACATTTTTAATAAAAAATAATATTGCTAATATTGCTAGTGAATCTAATTTAAAACATTACAACACTTTAAAAAGTAAACAAGAATTAGAAGAAAATTTATATATTAAAGAATGTGAAAAGATAAAAGAACAATTAGAAAAATTAAAGATAAATATTAAAGTTAAAGTAGGAGCACAAGATCGAGTTTTTGGTAGTGTTAGTACAAAACAAATTGTTACGGAATTAAAAAAACTTAATTTTGATATTGATAAGAATAAAATTAAAATCGATGTTCCCCTATCTAGTTTAGGAACTCATATTGTAAAAGTTGAATTACATAAAAAAGTAATAGCTAATTTAAAAATTAATTTAGTAAAGTAGGTGATTTATGCAAGAAAAAACTATACCTCACAGTATTGAAGCTGAACAAGCGGTCTTAGGATCGATGTTTTTAACTAAATATGCTTTACAAAAAGGTATTGAAAGTTTAAGTGAAAGTTTATTTTATTTAGATAGTCATAGTAAAATATTTTCGGTTATAAGAGATTTAGCAGAAGTAAATAAACCAATTGATATAATGACTGTTAGTGAAGAACTAAATAAAAGAAAATGGTTAAATACAATTGGGGGAATTGAATATTTAACAACAGTAGCTAGAAGTGTACCTACAGCTGCAAATATTGATGAATATATTAGAATAGTTGAAGAAAAGGCAATTTTAAGAAGATTAATTGATGAGGCTACTAACATAGTAACTGATGCTTATAGTTCTACTAATAGTATCAATGATATATTAGATAATGCGGAATCAAAAATATTAAATGTTGTTAAAACAAGAAAAGGTACTGAATTTAGAAGTATTCAAGATGTATTGTTTAAAACGCAAGCCGATTTAGAAAAAATATCTAAAAATAAAGGTGAAATGACTGGTATTTCAACTGGTTTTTATAAATTAGATAAAATAACATCAGGATTACATCCTAATGAATTAATAATAATTGCTGCTCGCCCTGGTATGGGTAAAACTGCTTTTGCACTAAATCTGGCTACTAATATGGCGATGAATGGTAAAACTGTTGCTTTATTTAATATGGAGATGAGTGCTGAACAATTAGTTATGCGTATGCTTGCTTCCGTTGGTCAAATTTTTAGTGATAAATTAAAAAGTGGTAATTTAAAAAACGATGATTGGAAAAGAATAAATGAAGCAATTAGTAGATTAGCCGAAACTAAAATGTATATCGATGATACATCAGGTATGACAATTAGTGAAATAAGGGCTAAATGTCGAAGACTTGCTTCGATGAAAGATGGTTTAGATGTTATAATTATCGATTATTTACAATTAATTCAGGGATCAGATAGATATAAGGGAAATCGTGTTCAAGAAGTAACGGAAATATCAAGAAATTTAAAAACTCTAGCTATGGAATTAAAAGTACCGGTTATTGCTTTATCACAATTATCAAGAAGTGTTGAAGGTAAGGGAAGAAAAGATAATAGACCTATTTTAAGTGATTTAAGGGAATCTGGTTCTATCGAACAAGATGCAGATATTGTTGCAATGCTACATCGTGAAGATTATTATGATAGAGAAGCAAGAATTGATGAAAATACTAGTAGAACAACATTAATAATAGCTAAACACCGTAATGGACCAGTTACGGATATTCCTTTAATATTTAAAACAAATACAAGTACATTTAATTCAGTTGATGAAAGTATGGAAGGTGATGTATGAAAAATATTAAGTCAATTATTGCCTGCTTGATTTTAGGAATTATTTTATTTTTATTATGTTTTGATTATAATAAAATGAAATATCCAAATGAATTATATAATGTTTATTTAGATGGCGATTATTTAGGTACAATAGAATCTAAGTCAGAATTAGAAAATTATATTGATGAAAAAGCATCTCATTTGATTAATGCTAAAGAAATAACCACAACTTATTGTGAAAATGAAAAAACATTAGAGCAAATAATTGAAGAAGAAAATTTAGAAGATGCTAAAGAAATAAAGTATTATGATGAAAATGACAAAAAATGTATGGATGTGACAATTGTTGATGGTGAACAAATTGAAAAAATATATACTCCTAATGGATTAAATATAGAAAAAATACTTACATATAATGGGGAAATAAATTCGATTGAGGATATATATTCAAAGATTGTTAATATAAAATCATTTACAGTACAAGGTTACCAATTTACTTCACGTGAAGAGGATAAAGAAAAATACTTTTATGTAATTGATAAATCTGTATTTGAAGAAGCAGTAAGACAACTAATTAACACATATGTTGGAGAAGATGAATATAATGCTTATTTAGATGGGACACAAGTGAAAATTGAAACAGTAGGATCTACAATTGAAAATGTTTATATAAAAGAAGAAATAACCGTAAAAGATATACAAATTCCATTAGATGAAAAAATTTATACTGATTCTAATGATTTAGCGCAATATCTTTTATATGGTGATGATCCTGTAACAAAGACTTATGTTGTAAAAGAAGGCCAAATGATAAATGATATCGCTTTAGAAAATGAAATTAGTAAACAAGAATTTTTAATATCAAATCCTAAATATCGTGATGAGAATAGTTTAATAGCAGTTGGTAGTGAAGTGTTAATTAAACAAACAAATCCACAATTGAAAGTAGTTGTTGAAAAATTTGTAGTTGAAGATAAAGTGAATAGTTATAAAACTGTGTACCAATATGATGATGAAAAATTGCAAGGATATACTGAACTTGTTCAAGAAGGAGAAGATGGCTTAGAAAGAGTAAGTCAAAAGCAACAAATTGTTAATGGATTAATTTCTTTCGTTGAACCTGTTTCAAAAGAAATATTAAAGAATAGTATTGATGAAGTAATTATTAAAGGTGATAAAGTTATTCCTAATGTCGGTGATTTAAGTAATTGGGCATGGCCTAGTGAAAGTGGTTGGGTAATTTCTGATGATTATCAATGGCGTATCCATCCAATAACGGGAGTTCGTCAATTTCATAATGCTATTGATATAGCTGGTACTGGTTATAATTCAGCTGTTTATGCCGCTAATAACGGAACAGTAATAACGAAAGTAGCTTACCATTATTCTTATGGTAATTATATAGTAATTGATCATAATAATGGTTATTATACATTGTATGCTCATATGAATAAATTTGCTGATGGCATTGAAGTTGGAACTACTGTTGCCCGTGGACAACAAATTGGATATGTTGGTACTACTGGATATGCAACAGGTCCTCATATTCATTTTGAAGTATGGAAGGATTGTTTAAGATGCCATATTAGTCCTTGGAGTATATATAAATGAAAATATCAGTTTTAGCGTCAGGCTCTAAAGGTAATAGTACTTATATTGCTTCTAACAATACCAAAATATTAATAGATGTAGGAATGAGCAATTTATATATAGAAAAAAAATTAATAATATTAGGAGTTAATCCTAATGATATTAATTATGTTTTTATTACTCATACTCACGTCGATCATATAGCTGGATTAAAAGTTTTTTTAAAAAAACATCATCCTAAAGTTTTTTTGACACAGGAAATGTATAATGAATTACGTGACATATTAAATGATTATGAAATATTAGAAAGTAGTGTTTTGTTGAATGATTTAGAAATAGATTATTTTAAAACTTCTCATGATACTGATTCAGTTGGTTATATTATTAAGAATAATGATAAAGAAGTTGTTTACGTTACTGATACTGGGTATATAAATATAAAAAATTTAAAAAAATTAAATAATAAAGATTTATATATTTTTGAAAGTAATCATGATGTTGAGATGCTTATGAATAATCCAAATTATCCATATCAAATTAAACAAAGAATATTAGGCGATAAAGGCCATTTATCAAATAATCAATGTCATGAATATTTAAAAAAAATCATTGGAAATAAAACTAAATATATTGTTTTAGCCCATCTTTCTGAACAAAATAATAATCCTGATATAGCTCTTAGTAATTTAAATGATATTGAAAATATTAAAATAATGATAGCTAAACAAAATGAAAGTACGGAGTTAATAGAAATATGATTAAAATTATATGTGTAGGAAAGTTAAAGGAAAAGTATTTAGTAGATGCCTGCTTAGAATATACTAAAAGAATTAGTAAGTATACAAAAATAGAAGTAATTGAACTAAAAGATAGCAATATTGTAGAAGAACGAGATAATATTTTAAAACATATTAACAAAGATTTTATAATTACTTTGGAAATAGAAGGAGAAATGTTAGATTCTATTAGCTTATCTAAAAAAATAGATAATATATTTTTAAATAATTCTAATATAATTTTTATAATTGGCGGTTCTTTAGGATTACATGAAGATATTAAAAAGTTAAGTAATTATAAACTATCATTTTCAAAACTTACTTTTCCTCATCAATTATTTAGAGTAATGTTATTAGAGCAAATATATCGGAGTTTTAAAATATTAAATAATGAAACATATCACAAATAAATTGTAAGAAATTACAATTTTTTAAAATTTTAAGCAGGAATTTAGAATACTTTTGTCGTATATAACTAGTAGGAGGCAATTTTATGAAAAAAATATTAACT
>CALVSP010000055.1 GCA_944359065.1 uncultured Bacilli bacterium | reverse complement strand
TTTAAGGTGTTTGATATCTAATTTTATAACAAAGGAAGCTAATATAACAGGTTTAGTTACTTATTTAGATTTAAATGCTTCTTTAGATATGTGGGTAGATGAAGCTTTAAAACATATAGATTATAAACGCAATAATTATTATCAGGTGTATAAAGAGAAAGGTTACTTGATTGAAGATGTAACAAAAAAGTTTATCAAGATAGTTTTTAGGATGTAGGTGTATAATATGGCAATTGAAAAAGGCTGGGATTGGTTGACATTATTTTTGTATATTTTTATATCAGTATTTATTGCTTTAATGTTTAAATACTCTATTAGAGTAAAAAATGAAGGAAAAACTATAAAAATTTTTAATAAGAAAATTTCTCAAAAATACTTATATTATTTAGTGATATATATAATTTTAATTTTGTTTTCTGCTTTTCGATATGTAGGAGATGGAATAGGTGGTACAGATACAACTGTATATATGAATCATTTTAAGAATATTCAGTATGTACATCTTAGTTTAAAGGAATTATTGTTATTCAGTGGTTATGAATATTTGTTTTATAATACAATGTATTTTGTTCGTATTTTAGGTGGAAATTATTTAGTGTTTTCTTTTATTGTTTATTCACTAATTATTTTATTTTTAATATATGTGATAGATAAGGTTGTGACGAAAGATAATCAGTGGATATTTATAATATTATTTTTCTTACCTTTTTTAAAAAGTTTTAATATTGTTAGAATTTGTTTAGCTGCTTCATTTGGATATATTGCAATTGAAAAACTAAGAACTAATAATTATAAATTAAGTATTTTATTTTCGATTTTAGCGTTTTTGAATCATTATATGGCCATTGTTTTATTTTTCTTTATTTTGTTTTGTAGATATTTTCCAAAAAAGGTTATAACAAATAGAAAAACGAGTATTATTTTATTTTTTATAACATGTTTTTTATCTTTTATTAGTTTACCATTAATAAAATTATTTTTAAGTGTATCAGGTTTTAAAGGATATTTGTCCAAAATAGAAATATCTTTGTGGGGATATTTACCAATCTTTTTTGTAACTTTTCTAATATTATGTAATTATAAAAAATTTATAAGCTATTTAGAAAAAAATAATCATCTTATATATTTAAAAGCATGGTATTTTTTGATAATGATTTTGCCTATATTTATTTGTGTTAATGGGGCTAGTCGTATTATGTTATTTTTTGAAATTCCTAGATATATATTAATTGCGGATTTATATTTATTTTTGCGAGAAAAATATATAGACAGTAAATATTATAAGGTGTGTGATTATATATTATTTGTGATAATCATATTGTGGTTAGTATTTCGTATATGGAGAATATGGGATGGGTATTCATTAATGCCATATTATAATATTTTGTTTTTTTAATTATATTACATTTAAATAATCATAATGAAAGGATATATTTGTATGAAGAAAATTTGTTTTTTAACTGACTCTGTGTTTAATATAGGTGGTGTTCAGCGATGTGTAACTGTGGTTGCTAATGAGTTAATTGCTCTTGGATATGATGTATCTATTATTTGTTTAGATAGATATCCAATTGATTATAAACTTTATAATTTAAGTAAAAATGTGAATATTAAATTTATATATAATGAAGAAAATGATAAGATTAAATTTTTTTGGGCAAAAGTATTTAGAAAGTTGAATAGGACAAAAGGATTTTTTTCAAAAAACGAAAAATTATTAGAACGGATTTATTATACTTATTGTAAAAATAGAAATTTTGAATTAGTAAAATATATTGAAAAAAATAATTTTGATGTTGTTATAGGTGCGGGTGGAGATTTGAGCGTTTTGTTGGCTATTTTAAAAAATCAAATTACTGCAAAAACATATGGCTGGCAACATAGTAGTTGTGATTCATACTTTGTTCGAAATGATGGAAAATTTCATTATCAAGTTTCTTTGTTTAAAAAGTATATACCAAAATTAGATAAATATATTGTATTAACTAAATATGATTCTAATTGGATTAAGGAACAATTTGGATATAGTGCTAATTGTATATATAATCCAAAGAGTTTTTATACAAATAAAATTTCCGATTTAAAAGAAAAAAATTTTATTGCTGTAGGAAGATATGATAAAGTTAAAGGATTTGATCGATTAATTACTGCTTTTTCCAAATTTGTTAAAAAAGATTCATCATGGAAATTGTATATAATTGGTGAAGGAAAAATGTATAAAAAATTGAAAGAACAAATTAGAAGTTTGAGTTTAGAAAATAATGTGTTTTTAATTTCTAAAACAAATAATATTATTCATTATTATTTAAAATCATCTATATATTTATTATCTTCTTATTATGAGGGATTACCAATGGTTTTGATTGAGGCGTGTGAATGTGGTTTACCCATTATTTCATATGATTTACCATGTTGTAAAGAACAATTTAATAATTGCTCATTATTAATTTCAAATGGAAATATTGATGCTTTTGCAGATGCAATGTATAAGTTAACTCATGATGCACACTTATTACATAAATTAGGTAAAGAGGCCAAAATAAATAGTAATAAATATGATATTTCAAAAATTATGAAGGAATGGATGAAAATTTTATGATGAAGTTATTAAAAAATAAATTTTTTTTGACATTTGTTGTAATATGCGACGTTTTAATTTGTTTGTTAGGATTATATTTATGTGAAAATAAGTTAATGTATATAGGGTTGATAATTTTTTTACATTTTATGATTATTTTATTGGTATTTAAGTTGATATTAAAAGTTCCTTTAATTAATTTTAAAAAAATAAGAAATTATTATTATCTGTCAGAAAAAAGAAAACAATTAAAAGATGATGAATTATATATGTTTCCTTTGGATATAAAAACGTTTGACGGTTCTGGTTCACTTACACATCCTTCAATATTATATTTTGAAAATGGATATAATAAATACCGATTTTGGATGGTGTTTACCCCTTATGATAATAATAATGTCCAATTGGAAAATCCATGCATTGTTGTTTCTAATGATGGTATTCATTTTGAAAAACTAAAAGGCGTAAGTGATCCTTTACTTCCAATTATAGAAAAAAAGAAGCCATACACTTTTTATAATGATCCTTATTTATTATATACAGATAGATTAGAACTTTGGTATAGATACACAGTAGAAGGTGATGTTTTAATAAACGATGTTTACCGTATTTGCTCTAATGATGGGGTTAATTGGACAAAACCTGAATTAATGATAAAAAGTGATGGATTGTGTTATATGAGTTTAAGCATTATATATTTTGATTATAAATATTATATGTATTACTTTGATATGGATTATCAATTTAATATGAAAGTAAGTAAAGATTTGAAAAAATGGTCTGATGAAAAGGTTTTAAATGTTGCTGGTTTTACTGGAAAGTTTTGGCATGGGGAGGCTATGATTATTCAAAAGCAGATATGGCTTTTGTTTGTTGATAAAAAATATAATTTGTATATTGCTAAGTCTGATAATGGTATAGATTTTGGCAATTTACAAAAATTAAAAGTTTATTATAATCCCAATAATTATTTATATAAAGAACAAATTATTTATAAATCTACAATGTTAGTTTTAGATGATAAAGTTTATTTGTATATACCTATAAGATTCACAAAAGTTCATTTATTTAGACTTTCGAAAGTTTTTCACAAAAAATGGAAATTAACATTAACATTATTAAATAAAGAAAATTTTAATAAAATTATGAAGGAGTAGATATGAGAAAAAAAATTGGAATAATTACTTTTCAAGATTCAGCAAATTTTGGGAGTGCATTACAAACTTATGGATTATGGTATAAAATTAATGAATTAGGATATGATTGTGAAATTATTGATTATATTTGTGAAAAGATAAAAGATAATGAATTACCTCATAAAACATCTTGGCGTGATTTGAGAACGCCTAAAAAAGTTATATTAAATTTATTATTTAGAAGGTTTTATTATCGTAAACACGATAACATTAATATTTTTTTAAAAAACAATGCAAAGTTGAGTGATTGTTATGATATAAAAACAATTAAAAAAACTAATAATATTTATAATCATTTTGTGGTTGGGAGTGATATTGTATGGGGGTTATCGTTGACGAATGATTATACTTATTTTTTAGATTTTGTAGATAAAAAAAACAAAAAAGATTCTTTTGCTTCATCAGTTGGTGATCCGTTAACTATGGAAGAAAAAATGAAGATAGCTCCTTTGTTAAATGATTTTATGCATATTAATGTGAGAGAGCAACAATCAAAAGAATGGTTACAAGATATTTGTAATAAGAATATTGATGTGGTATGTGATCCAACAATGTTATTGACGAAAGAACAATGGATAAAATTTGTAGGAAAAAGAATAATTAAAAGAAATTATGTTTTGGTTTATTTTAATTCAAAAGATGATAAATGCTTAAAGGATGCTATTAAATATGCGAAAACAAATAATTTAGAGGTTTATTTTATAAATTATGGTATTCAAAAGTCAAAATTTAAAACTATTCGGCCTGAGACTATAGAAGATTTCTTGAGTCTAATATTTTATGCAAATCATGTTTTTACTGCATCATATCATGGTTTATTATTTAGTTTATATTTTAATGTTCCAGTATTATTTTATAATCGTGCTCATAAATCTAGAATGGTTTCATTGGCACGTATGTTGGGAATTACAAGTAAAAATGGAGATGAAATTGATATAGATGTTTATCGTGCAAATGATGATTGGAAAAATATTAACTATAAAATTGCAGATTTTAGAAATTATAGTATTACTAAATTAAAGGAATTATTAAATGAGGAGAATATTTGATATTTTATGATATGTGAAAAGAAGTCTTGTACAGGTTGTAAATTATGTTTTAGTATATGTCCTAAAAAGTGTATTTCATTTAAAGAGGATACTTTAGGTGCTATTTATCCTGTGATAGATAAAGAAAAGTGTGTGAATTGTGGTTTATGTAAGAAAGTTTGTCCTTCTTTAAATAAAAATATAGGAAGAGAATCTTTTGCTGCTTATGCGGCTTATAGTAATGATTTAATTGTGAGAAATAAAGGAGCATCAGGTGGAATTGCTAGAGAGCTTTACTATTATGCTTTAAAGTTAAAATATTCTACATATGGGGTTGTTTTTGATTGCAATAAAGGAGCTATTTATAAAAAAATAACAAATATTTCGGAACTAGATTGTGTTCAAAACTCTAAATATGTTTATAGTGATTTGGGATGTTGTTTAGATGATATTAAGAATGATATTTTGAATAATAAACATGTTTTATTTATTGGTCTTCCTTGTCAAGTGTCGGCAGTAAAAATGCTATTTAAAAGGTATAAAAAAGAGAAAAATTTGATTTCTGTAGATATAGTGTGTCATGGGGTAATTCCTAAAACTTATTTGGCACAGCATATTATGTTTTTAGAACGTAAATATAAGAAGCAAGTAAAAAAAATATCTTTTAGAAATCCTGATTCAAAATATTATTTTTGCTTATATGATGAAAATGATAATTGCTTTTATAAAAAGAAACCAAATGAATCAGATCTTTATTATAGAGGTTTTATGAATAATCTAATTTTACGTGAAAATTGTTATAATTGCTATTACGCAAACAAAAAAAGAATTTCTGATATAACAATTGGTGATTATGACACAAAAAATGAGTTACCTATGTCTTTAGAAGAAAAAAAACAAATATCTTTGGTATTGGTGAATACTGAGATAGGAGAAAATATAATTAATTATTTAATGGAAAAGGAACGCATTACTATAGTTAAACAAATGGTTGATGATGCAATAAGATTTAATAAGGCGTTTCATAAGCCAGCAAATAAACATTCAAATCGTTTAAATTTTGAAAATTATTATAAAGAAACATCGGATTTTGAATTTTCTGTAAAAAAGTGTTTAGTACGTGAGATGTTAATTTATAAAATTATGTTTGTTCCTAATTGTTTGAAAATAATTTTTTTAAAGCTTTTTACTAAGAATTTTAAAAATAGTGTTAAAAAAATTATAAGAAATTTGAGGTGTTGATATGCAGAAAAGTGGTACTGATTTTATAAACAATACTTTAATTTTATTTATTGGTAGAATTTGTACTAAATTAATTCAATTTTGTTTATTGCCATTATATACATCTATTTTAACCACATCTGAATATGGTACCGTAGATTTAATATCGGCATATGTTACCATTTTAGTTGTATTAGTAAATTTACAATTAGAACAAGCTATTTTTAGATATTTGGCTGAAGAAAGGCAAAATGATGAAAACAAAGATATTGTTATTACAAATGTTATGTTTATTTCTTTTTTACAAATTATACTTTTTACAATAGTTTATTTATTGATTCAATCTTTTATTACTATAGATGGCAAAATCTTTTTGCTTTTAAATGTTTTTGCTTCTGTTTTTATGACAACAATGATGCAGATTACTAGGGGATTAGGTGATTATAAAACTTATGCTAAAGGAAGTTTTTTGTCAGCTATTTCTATTATTTTATTTAATCTTTTATTTTTATTAGGTTTTAATATGAAAATTATTGGTTTATTATTATCTACTTTTATTGCATATATAATATGTGGTTTATATTTGCTAATGAAAAAGAAAATATATAAATATATACAAAAAAAACACTTAAATAGGAGTAAACAAAAAGAATTACTTGGTTATTCTATACCATTGGTTCCAAATGAATTATCGTGGCAAGCAATTAAATCATCTGACAAAATTATAGTATCTTATGCTTTAGGTAAAGCTTATAATGGTATTTTATCTGTATCAATGAGATTTTCAGCTGTGTACAATGAAATTTATAGTATATTTAATACTTCATTGGTGGATGCTGTGATTTCTAATATTAGAAAGCAAGAAGGACAAGTATTTATAACAAGACTTATTAATCGTATTTTTATTTTGTTTTTGTCAATTGCTTTTTTGTTAATTACTGTTATGCCATTTATATTTGGAATATTTGTAAATAAATCATATGCGGAAGCATTTTATTATATTCCTTTATATATCATATCTAGTTTTATAAATGTTATGGTTGGATTAATTTCAGGAATTTTTGTTGCTGATAAGAGGACAAAATTAATAGCAGTAACTTCTTTTATAGCAGGATTTATTAATATAATAGTAGATTTATTATTAATAGATTTAATAGGTTTATATGCAGCGGTATTTTCAACTATTTTGGGTTATTTGATTATGTTTATAATTCGTTATTTTATAATATTAAAAAATTATTCTATACATATTGAAATTAAAAATTTTTTGTTAGCTATTATAGGGATTATTGTTGTATTATTTACTTATTATTCTAATAATTTGATTATACAATTATTAGCATTATTAATGGTAATTTTGATTAGTTTTTGGTTAAATTTCGATACTTTAAAAAGAGTGTTAAAATTTATTGCGGCTTTTTTTCAAACAAAAATAAGCGTTAATAGATGATTTATTTAAATGTTTGCTATAGTCAAATTTTAATTTAGATAAAAGGAAGGTGTAATGTGGGTGTTTTTAGATATTTTTTATACAAAAAAGCAAATTTTGAATCTAGAGCTAAAATGCTTAGGAAATTAGGTTTAAAAATTGGTAATAATAGTGAGATATATTCTAGTGTTTCTTTTGGAAGTGAGCCTTATTTAATTTCAATTGGAAATTTTGTGCGAATTTCAGAAGGAGTTAAATTAATAACTCATGATGGAGGGATGTGGGTATTGCGTAATATGAAAAAACTAGAAAATGCTGATTATTTTGGAAAAATTAAAATTGGAAATAATGTACATATTGGTATGAA
>CALVSP010000054.1 GCA_944359065.1 uncultured Bacilli bacterium | reverse complement strand
TGTGAGTAATTCTCTCAATGGAGCGATAACAAAGGTTATTTGAAACTCCTAAAAAAGTTGATAAATAGCTAATTTCCATCTTTATTCTAACATATAATTGTTGTTTTACCAATACATTTTCAAATTTATTTTGTCCATTCAGTTATTATTTTTTCTATATCTAGATTTTTCCATTCTTCTTTCCATAAATCGAAGTATGGTATATCATTTGACGATGGTTTTTCTTCGCACTCATCAATTTGTACAATCGATGGAATAATGGCAGCATCACCAATAAGTAATGCTTCTCCAACTTTAAGAGAAGGCATTTTATTTATAAGTTCTCCAAATGTATCCGGTAATAATCTTTTCACATAATTTTGATCATTTGGGTTAGTCAATCTCATTGCAATAAAATTATTACATTGTGAAAATATTGTTTCAGAAATTTCAGAAGGCCTTTGACTTGCAAGCAGTAATGTTATGCCATACTTACGTCCTTCTTTAGCAATTCTCTCTATTGATTGTTTTGAGGCTTTATATTTTGATAAATCACTATTTGGTGCATATTTATGTGCTTCTTCATAAACAAGTAATAAAGGTATATCATTATTTATAATTTCAGAAGGATTTTGAGAAAATCTAATTTTTTTGTAATAATATCCATATTCAAAAAGTATTCTTGATATGAGAGAAACTGTAATATTTAAAACATCAAATGGAACTCCACTTAAATCGATTATAGTTACATTACAATTTTCTTTTTTATAACCAATTAAGTTTTTTAAAGTATCTTCGAATGTTATATTTTTAGCTTTATCTCCTAATAAAAAATCTAATCTTCTATCGTTAATTTTGTTTTCTAAACGGCTAACAAAATTTGTTAATTTTCCATTTAATGGTCCTGCTTTTGCAGCAGTTTTACCTGGTACCATTTCTTCGTTTTTTTCTTTAACATCCTTTAAAATTTCATCTATATCAAAAAATAATGGTGAATCAAAATGTATTTTGTTTTTTTGCTCTTCATTTCCTTGAAAATGTCTTTTTTTACTATTAACAACAGATTCTTTAAATACATTTCTTTGATTGTGATCGTTTGCTTCTGTATCAATAAATAATTCTTGTAATTCCTCACTGTTTAACAACCAATAAGGTAAAACTAAGTTGTCAATATCAATATAATTAGCATTAGAAAATGCAGACTTATATTCTGAATGAATATCAAATATAATTATATGCGAATTATTTAATCCATAGTAATTACTATTTTTTGATGATATAGCATTTTGCAATATTTTAGCAACAGAATTAGATTTGCCAGAACCAGTTGATCCTACAATTGCAATGTGCCTATTAAAAAACTTATTTCCGTCTACTGGTATAGGAATTGAATGATCAGAGGAAAGAGTGGAAAAAACAAATTTTTTATCCTCACTTTTTGCAGATGACGAAAATATTTTTATTATATCTTCTCTTTTAGCTGGCTTTACATCTTTTGGTGGAATAGAAATGTTATCGCCACCTCGTTCGAAGCTACCATTGCTTATTATTCCTAATGGACTTGCTTCTAAAATGTATCTTCTTTCACTAGATTCATTTCCTTTTATTTCTATAGAAAAATTTTCTATAATTGCCATTAATTTACAATTATCATTGTCACTAACTTCAATATAGGAACCTATTTTTAATTTTTCTTCTGCAATTTTAAAATCATTTATATCATCTACAGATATTTTAATTTTGTTTGGTAATACTGAAATAACTTCAGCAATTATTTTGTCTTCTTCCATATAATTTATCCTCCTCAAATTATATTTAAAATGTCATCTAACTCGTCTATTTTGATGACAACATGATGTTCATTTTTATTATCATAAATCTTTTTATTTATATAAAACTGATAGATTTCTTTTGTTTTATTTATTTTCTTTAACACATTATCAATTTCTTTTATATCAAGTATTTTAATTTGAATTTCATTTTTATAATTAGCTTCTTGAGTTATACTTTCTACCGAAAATTTAGCACCTCTAAAATCATAACCATCAATAAATTTAAAATGATCATTATGTAAGCTTTGTTTTAATGATACTAATTCATTTTCATTTAAATTAGAAAAAATAATATATGGACAAAAAGGCTGTGGAGTTCTTTTAGACAACTTTGACCATTTATTAGAAATTACATTTGCTATTTTTTTTAATGTTGATATGGGAGTATTTTCGTAACATTCAATAATAAAAAATCTTTCATATGGAGATATATTATGTTCCGAAAAATATTTTTTTCTTATTAAGCTACAATATTTTTCTTTGTTGACTTTTGATATATACCATTTGTCTAATATAATATTAATATCCATTAATAAGTTGATAAATTGTTTTTTAGTTATAGTTCTTTTGTCTTCTGTTTCTTGTATAGCAATATTTTTTACAATGCTTCCTGCTTTAAGAAAATATAAATCCACTAATTCATCGGAAATATTCAATTCTTTTTTTAATAATTCAATAACATTGGCTTCGAGAGTATCATAATCAGTAGCATTTATATCTATATCGATTTTTTTCATAAACTCTTCTATATCATTATCGGTTAAGTTAAGTTCTTCATATACTTTATGAATTGTTCCTTTTTCTTTGTAAGTTAAGAAGTTATCTTTAAAAAAATTTAATTGTATTGAACTCGGTAATTTTGATTGTCCATCTTTAAAATTAGCATATATTTTATATCTTAAATTACTGGATTTGTTATTTGAAAAGTGTTTTAACATATAAATTATAGCTTCTTTTATAACTGAGTGATTATATGATTGTTTTGAATAATACTTACACTGAATAGTATTATTTATATTTTCACCCTTTATATCAATATCCTCAATACCCTCAACTATTATTTTTGTAGTTTGATTGCTTTGAGATAAAATTTCATAAATTGTTTTATTAAACTGATAAAAATATCCTTTAATAGTATCATTTGCCTGCCTTTTTTTCATAATATTAAGTTCTCCTGTTTTTTACTAAAAATATTATAGCACATAATATTGTTAATTTATTGATATTATGTAAAAAAATGGTCATAAATTCAAAAAAAATACTAATACTGCAGTATTATATGTTATAATGGATTTAGTAAATACTGCAGTATTAATATATGGAGGTAAAAATGAGTAAACAATTTTGTAAAGAAGAAGTGAAAGAAAAATTAAAAACTCTTATAGATAGATATTCTGAAAATCATGATTATTATATTAGTTCGAATTTTAATGAAAGTGAATGTAGATTAGAATTTATTGATAAATTACTTGAGTACTTTGGATGGGATGTACAGAATAATTCTGGTAAAAAACCACAATATAAGGAAGTTTTGGTTGAATCGTATGAACAAGAATTGGGTAAACCAGATTATACAATGACATTAAATGGAAAATCAGTATTTTTTGTTGAAGCAAAAAAACCACATGTCAATATACTAATGGATAAGGATTGCTGCTTTCAGGCTAGAAGATATGGATGGTCTGCTAAACATAAAATAGTATTATTAACCAATTTTGAGGATTTAGTAATCTATGATTCAACCTTTATGCCCAAGATTGATGATAATACTAATAGTAACTTAGTTGGTAGATATCATTATACAGATTATTTAGATAAATATGATGAAATATATTCTTTAATATCACGAGAAATTGTTTATGATGGTACATTTGATAAAAAATTTGAAAATAATATTAGCTTAGGATTAGATGTTGATGATATATTTTTAAATCAAATAAATGAATGGCGACTAGAATTAGGAACTTATTTGTATAAAAAAGAAAAAAATCTTAAAAAAATTAATTTGGAAATACAAACCTTAATTAATCAGGTTGTTTTTCTAAGAATTTGTGAAGATAGAAATTTACCATTGTACAAAACTTTAAAAAAATCTGTTCTTGATGAAAATACGCTTCAAAACGAATTGATCAAATTACTTAATATGGCTGATAAAAGATATAATTCAGGAATTTTTAAGGAGAAAGAATTATTAAAAATATTTAGTAATAGTATTTTAAAAAATATGATAAATTCTTTATATTATCCAATAAGCCCTTATGATTTTACTGTTATAAGTTCTAATATTCTTGGGGAAATATATGAATTGTTTTTATCAGAAACATTAGTTGAAGAAAATGGCTCTATTAAACTACAGGCAAAAAAGGATAATTTAAATCGATCAATAGTCACAACACCTTATGATATTGTAAAATATATGACTGAAAAATCACTAGATAAAGTTATTAAAAATAAAACTCCTGATGATATTAAAAAAATGAAATTTGCGGATATTGCTTGTGGTTCAGGAATTTTTCTTACATGCTTGTTGGAACATTTAATAAATTATTGTGAAAGTTGGTACGTAGAAAATAAATGCTTTGATTATATTGAAGAAACTTATACAAATTCTTATAAATTAAAATATATTGAAAAAAAGAATATTTTACTTTCATGTATATATGGAAATGACATAGATTATCAAGCAGTTGAAGTAGCCAAATTTAGTTTGTTGTTAAAAGTTCTTGAAAATGAAAATAAAGAATCTGTTATAGAAGTTGATCCAATATTACCATCTTTGGATTTTAATATTATTAATGGAAATTCGTTAGTTGATTTTGATATGATTTCAGAAGAAACCGATAATTACATGGAAATAAAACCTTTTTCATGGAAATACATAAATAATGATTCTAAATTTGATTTAATAATTGGCAACCCACCATATGTTAAAACGGAAGATATGATTAATTTATTATCAGAAGAAGAAGTCGCAATTTATAAAAAACAATATTACACGGCTTACAAACAATTTGATAAGTATTTTCTATTTATTGAAAGAGCAATTGATTTATTAAATGAAAATGGTAAATTATGCTATATTATACCAAATAAATTTATGAAAATTAGTTCAGGTAAAAATCTTAGAAAATTAATTACTAAAAATAAATATTTAGAACTATTAATAGATTTTAATTATCAACAAATATTTGAAGATAAAACAACTTATACGTGTATAATACTAATTAATAAAGATAGAGCAGAA
The DNA here is from genome assembly GCA_944359065.1 of uncultured Bacilli bacterium. Lineage (GTDB taxonomy): Bacteria > Bacillota_I > Bacilli_A > RF39 > UBA660 > Faecisoma. Next base: position 2,810 of record CALVSP010000054.1, on the reverse strand, counting down.
AATTTTGAATATAATTATATTCAAAATTATGAAATGTGGAAATTAAATAACATAAATGAAAATAATATTAAAATAAATAGTGATGAAATAGATTCTGAAACTTGGATTCTTTCAACTGATTTAGAAAAAATGGCAAGTTTAAAAAAATTATTTGCAAATTCATTACTTCTTTCAGAAATTGCTACACCTTTTAATGGAGTACAAACTAGTTTAAATAGTCTATATGTAATAAAAGGCAAAGAAGTGAAGTCAATAGATGAAAATTATCTTGAATTTGAAAAAGAAAACAAAATATATAAAGTCGAAAAAAGCATTGTAAAAAGATATTTTCAGCCAATAACGAAATCTGAAAAGAATGTGAAGACTTATGATCCACTATTGACAGATAAATATATTATATTTCCTTATGATCAAAATGGAAATTTAATTAATTTAGATGAATATAAAAAATTTAAAGAATATGTAAATAATTTTTATGACAGGATAGTTCCAAAGCAAGTTTCGGGAAAAAAAGGTGGAAGAGATGTTCCAAATTCTACCAAAGATAGTTGGTATCAATTTGGTAGAACCCAGGCTTTGACTGAATTTAATGACCAGGAAAAATTGATTGTTGGTGTAATGTCAAAAGAACCTATGTTTATGTATGACAATAATAATTTAGTTATACAAAGCGGAGGTACAGCTGGGTATTGTGGAATTAAACTTAATAAAAATAGCAAATATAATCTGTTTTTTCTTCAGGCATATTTAAGTCATCCATTAATGACGAGCGTTATGGAATGTATGGGTAGCGACTTTGAGGGAGGATTTTATTCTAGAGGAACTCAGGTTTTAAACAAACTTCCGGTAATTGATATTGATTTTTCAAACGAAATTGAAAATAACATATATAATCAAATAGTATCTGATGTAATAAAAATTAATAAATTAAACGATGAATTGATTAAAAATCAAAATTTAGAGAGTATAAGTCTAACAAATAGAATAAAAGATGACTTGATTAGAAAAATTAATAATAACATAACAAAATTAATCGATATGAAAGGATAAAATTATGAAATTAAAAAAGGATATATCTTTTAAAAAAGAACGTGGAGGATATTATACTCCAGAAAAATTAGCTAATTTCATAACTTCTTTATTATATAATGAAGACTTAAAAATACTAGAACCAAGTTGTGGTGATGGTGTGTTTTTAAGTAGCATTTTAGAAAAATCTAAAAATAAAAAATATAAAAGAGTAGATGCCATAGAGATAGTAAAAGAAGAATATGATAAATGTGTTGAATTGATTAAAAATAAAAAAAATATTAATCTGTATAATGATGATTTTTATAATTTTTATCAATCAACAAAAGAAAAATATGATTTAATCTTAGGAAACCCTCCATATATAAGATATCAATATTTAACTGAAAAACAACGAAAAAGACAATCAAAAGTCTTATTAGAAAATAATATGGTACCAAATAAATTGATAAATAGTTGGGTTTTTTTCTTAGTTTCTTGTGTAAATTTATTGAAAGACAACGGAAAAATTGGTTTTGTTATTCCTGCTGAATTGCTTCAAGTAGTATATGCAGAGGATTTGCGTGTTTATTTATCAAGAGAACTAAGTAAAATTACAATTATTTCGTTTGATGATTTGGTTTTTGATGATGCAGAACAAGAAGTTATTATATTCATTGGTGAAAAAAGCAACAATGTAGAAAAATGCAGTATTGCAAATTGTTCTTTTAAAAATTTAGATGATCTTATAGATAATTTTTCATTAGAAAAATTAGATTATAATCATTTAGCTAACGAAAGAAATAAATGGACAAAATATTACTTAAGTGAATATCAAAATACTCTTGTTGATAGCATTAAAGACAATAATAAATTTCAAAAGTTTGAAGATGTTGCCTTGATAAATGTTGGGATTACAACTGGTAATAATGATTATTTTTCAGTTAACAAGGAGACTGTTGATGAATATGATTTAAATAGCGTTGCTATTCCTTTGATTGGTAGAAGTTCTCAAGCACATGGTTTATTTTTTGATAAAAAAGATTGGCAATTTAATGTTGATAAAGGGGTTAAGGCATACCTAATAAATTTTGATGAAAATATTGATTTTACTCAATTAAGCAAGAAGCAACAAAAGTATATAAAGTATGGAGAAAAAATTGGTGCTAATAAAGGATATAAATGTAAAATCAGAAATAAATGGTATTCCATTCCATCTATTTGGGTTCCGGATGCTTTTTTCCTTCGTAGAAGCAATAATTATCCTAAATTTGTTATGAATAAAATAAATGCGGTATCCACAGATACTATGCACAGAATTAATTTTTATGATGGTATTAATAAAAATAAAGTGTTACTATCGTATTATAATAGTATAACTTTTGCATTTGTTGAATTGAATGGCAGAAGCTATGGCGGAGGTGTTTTAGAAGTATTGCCCAAAGAAGTATCAAATATATTTTTACCTAAAATTGATAATCTATCTGATAAAAAAACAAGTGAACTTCTAAAATTAGTAGATGAAAAAATTAGAGATAAGAACGATATTGAAGAATTGTTGGATATAATTGATAAAGAAATTTTGATTGATTATTTAAAAATCCCAAGAGAAATGGTTTTGGAATTTAGAAAAATATGGAAATTTATGGTGCAAAGAAGACATAATAGAGGAAAGAAAAATTAAAAGACAAATCCATTCCTTATCTTTCAAAGTCATCTTTTTCTTTGCGAGAGTGTAAAATAAAGTGTGTAAGTAAAAAACTTACATACTTTTTAAGTATGATAAAATATAAGAAAGAGGT
>CALVSP010000053.1 GCA_944359065.1 uncultured Bacilli bacterium | reverse complement strand
CACAGTGCTTATTCAATTGATAGCTTTATTATAACAAATATTTAATCTATGTCAAGAATAAAATTAATTTCATTTATGTTTTAGTTTTTACAACTAAAACAGTTGTATTTTTTTGTAAAAAATCAATTTCTTTATCAGAAATGTTATCATCGGTAATTAAAAAATCAATATTTTTCCATGTAGCATATTCTACCATCGCAGTAGAACGAGATTTTTTACTATCAGCTAAAACAAAATTTTGCTTAGAATTTCTAATCATTATACGTTTTACTTCGGCATCAGAAAAATCTATAGAAGTAGGACCAAAATGTTCTTTAAATCCACTAGAACCTAAAAAAGCAACATCTACTTTTATTTTACTAAGAAAACTAGTTGCACCAAAACCTTCAAGTGCCATAGTAGTGTTATTTAATTGACCCCCACTAAGATGGACAATGTTGTCGCTATTAGATAATACATTTAAAGCACTTACAGAATTTGTAATAATCGTTAAACCTTTTTTTAAATATAATAATTTAGCTAAGCATAATGTAGTACTACCAGCATCAATAAAAATAACAGAATGATCTTTAATAAATTTTAGTGCTTCATTAGCAATTGCTAATTTAGCATCATAATTTTCCATATTTCTATCTTCTAATGGTTTTTCGATTACTTCTAAAGAAGACAGTGCGCCACCGTGACTTTTTTTTATAATGCCTTGTTTATCTAAGTATATTAAATCTTTTCGTATAGTTTCTGTAGAAACAGCAAAAGTTTTTGCAAGTTCGCCAACCTTTATACTACCATTAGAAATTATAAGTTCAGCTATTTTATTTCTACGTTCAGCTGTTATTAATTTTGACATGTATTTCACCTCTATTTTATATTTATTTTATTATTCTTAAAAGAACTTGTCAAAAATTTTTAGAAAAATTAAAAATCGCAATAAAAAACAACTAAAATGATGTTGACAATTTGGAATAGCAATGATATTATCTAAATAACAAGAAAAAACAACAATAATGTTGTTGAAAATTGCTAATTGGAGGATATCATGAAAAGAAAAATAATAATATCACCATCATTGATTTGTGCGGATTTATGTAATTTAGAAAAAGAAGTAAAAGATTTATCTTTAGCAGGAATGAAATCATTACATGTGGATTTAATAGATCCTCATTTTAGTCCAAGTATGCCAATTGGAATAGATATTGTAAAGCAATTGAAGGCTAAAAGTAATATGGATTTTGATGTTCATATTATGTCTAATTATAATGAGTTTTTCATTAAAGAGCTTGTAAAAATGGATATTTCAAGTATAACTTTTCATAGCGAAGCTACAATTCATGTAGAAAAAATGTTGCAAATTATAAAAGAAGCAGGAATTAAGGCTGGAATAGCTTTAGCACCAGCAACATCTTTATCCACTATTGAATATGTTGCGAAAGCTTGCGATTATATTTTATTAATGACAATTAATCCTGGGTATGCTGGTGGAAAATCAGAAGAAATGGTACCTTATGCAATAGATAAAATAAGAGATTGTAAAGATTTATTAAATAAAATAGGGTCAAATGCACAGATAATTATTGATGGTAGAGTGTCTTTTGAAGTAATGCCTAAATTGATTGAAGCTGGAGCTGATGTATTAGTTGCAGGCAGTAAAAGTATATTTAGAAAAGGTTTTTCTTATTTAGAAAATTATCAAGAAGCGCAAAATGTAATAAAAAAATCATTAGGAGAATAGAATTATGAATTATAGAGAAACTACTAAAATTGTTATTGATGAATGCTATTTAGCTTTGAGTAAAGTAGAAGAAAAACAAATAGATATGTTAATAGATTATTTATTTAATGCAGATAAAGTATTTTTTATTGGTGTTGGTAGAGTAAAACTAGAGTTAGAGGCTTTTGCAAAAAGACTTGCACATTTAGGCATAAAAACGCATATTGTAGGAGATATTAATGAACCAGCAATGACAGATAAAGATATTTTGGTTGTAGGTTCAGGTAGTGGTGAATCATTAGTACCAGTGGCTATTGCAAAAAAAGCTAAGAGTGTAGGTGGAAAAATTATACATATTGGTTCAAATCCCCATAGCTCGTTAGCTCCAATTACAGATTTAATGGTTAGAATTCCAGTACAAACAAAATTATATTTAGAAGACGAAATATCTTCAAATCAGCCAATGTCTAGTTTATTTGAACAATCATTATTATTATTAGGTGATATAGTAGCTAAAATGATAGTAGAAAGGAAACAAATTAACTTAAAATCGTTGTGGCAATATCATGCTAATTTAGAATAAAATTCAGAAAATAAAAAATAGAAAAAATAACTTGACTTTGCGTGTAAGTGCAATTATAATAAAATCATAAAGACAAAAAACGCATTATTACGCAAAAATACGCATTAAGGAGAGATGGATAATGGCTGTAGAAAAATGGATGGATCTTAATGGAAAAGTTGTTATTGTAACAGGAGGAAGTCAAGGTATTGGTGAACATGTTGTTCAAAATTTAAGAGCCAATAATGCTTTTGTTGTAGTAGCTGATTTAAGAATAAATGAAAATTTTATTGAAGATAAAGGAATTGTTTTTGTTAAATGCAATGTGGCTAAAAAATCTGATGTTGAAAATATGGTAAAAGTTACTATTGAAAAATATGGTAAAATAGATGCAATTGTAAACAATGCAGGTGTAAGTAGACCAAGAATGTTGGTAGATTATTATGGGCAGAAACCTGAATATGAATTAACAGAAGATGATCTCGATTTTATGTATAATGTTAATCAAAAAGGTGTAGTTTTGTGTGCACAAGCAGTAGCTAGAGAAATGATAAAACAAAAAAGTGGTGTTATTATAAATTTATCTTCTCAAGCAGGTATTCATGGTTCAAAAGGTCAATCAGCATATTCAGGTACAAAAGCTGCAGTTCATTCATATACAATGGCATGGGCAAAAGAATTAGGACAATTTAATATTAGAGTAGTAGGCGTTGCACCAGATGTAAATGAAAGAACACCAATGAATAATGATGCAGCTTTTGAAGCATTAGCATATACTAGGGGAACAGATCCTAAAAATACAACAGATGATTATACAAAAACGATACCATTAGGAAGACCAGGAAAATTAGATGAAGTTGCAGATTTGATAGCATATTTAGTATCAGATCATTCTAGTTATATTACAGGAACAACAATAAATATTAGTGGCGGAAAATCTTGTAATTAGTAGTAATGAACGAGGTGAGATAGATTATGGTATTGGCAAGGATAAGAAAATTTGGTGGCTATATGAGTAATATGGTTATGCCAAATTTGGGAGCTTTTGTTGGATGGGGTATTATAGCTGCTTTATTTATTCCAACAGGTTGGATACCTAATGAACAGTTTAATGAATTGGTCGGTCCAATGCTTAGATTCATGTTACCTATGCTTATTGGATATACTGCAGGTTATAATATTTATGGACAACGTGGTGGAGTAATAGGGTTATTTACAACGATGGGGGTTATTATAGGTTCAGATGTACCAATGTTTAGTGGTGCGATGATTATGGGACCATTATCTTCTTGGTTATTAAAGAAATTTGATGAAAATATTGGATGTAAAGTAAAAGCTGGATTTGAGATGTTAGTAAATAATCTAAGCTTGGGCATTATAGGTATGATCTTAGCATTGATTGGCTATGTAACAATTGGACCAGTATTTAATGCCGTTGTAATATTTTTTTCAAATGGAATTAATTGGATGATGCAAGAAGGTTTATTGCCATTATTATCTATTTTGATGTGTCCAGGACAAGTATTATTTCTTAATAATGCAATAAATCATGGTATTTTATCACCTATTGCTTATCAACAAGCAGCAGAAATGGGAAAATCAATAGTATTTACAGTAGATAGTAACTGTGGTCCTTTATTGGGAACATTATGTTCTATTGCTTTATGGGGAAAAGGTAAAGCTAAAAAAACTGCTCCATTAGCTATGTTTATAGCTGGAATTGCGGGAATAGGAGAAGTATATTTTCCGTTTATTTTAGCTAATCCTATAATGATTTTAGCTACGATGGCAGGTTTATCTACATCATTATTTTTATTAGTATTATTAGATGGTGGTCTTGTAGGAATGCCATCACCAGGATCATTATTAATGATTGCTATGATGACACCTAAAGATTCTATTTTTGCTAATTTTATTGCAATTTTAGCTGGATTTATAGTGGCATTTTGTGTAGGTACATTAATTTTAAAAATATTTGGATCTCCAGATGAAAAAGAATCAGCAGCTACATTATCTATGGTAGATAATATAAGTGCGGGAAATGTTACAGCAGAGAATAAAACTAATACAGAAAGTAATGAAGGTAATAATGAAATTAAATTAATTGTAGTAGCTTGTGATTCAGGTATGGGATCATCAGCAATGGGAGCAACAGTTTTAAAAAATAGGTTGAAAAAGGATGGAATTACTGGAATTACTGTAGAACATGCAGCTTCTGGCAATATAAATAAAGAGGCTGATATGGTAGTAACATTAGAGGGAATTTTAGAAAGAGCAAAAATTAGTTTAAATAGTAAAAAAGCCATATTTATATCAGTAGATAATTTTTTAAAACAATCACAATATGATAATGTAATAGAAATTATAAGAAAAAGAAACAAATTATAAGAGGTAAATTATGTCAGAAGTATTAAATTTAAATAATATTAAATTAAATATGGTATTTGATAATAAGATTGAAGCAATTAAGTATGCAGGAAATATATTAGTAGAAAATGGATATGTAAAAGAAGATTATATACAATCTATGTTAGAAAGAGATAAAGATTTATCAGTATATATTGGTAATAACATAGCTATACCACATGGAATGCCAGATTCAGAATCATATATAATAAAATCAGGAATTTCAATAATTCAGGTTCCTGATGGAGTGGATTTTGATGGAGAATTAGCATATGTTATTATTGGTATTGCAGGAAAGAATAATACACATATGGAAATTTTAGAAAAAATTGCTTTAGTTTGTATGGAAGAAGAAAATATTGAAATAATTCGTAGAGCAAAAAATAAAGAAGATATATTAAATATTTTTAATAATTTCTAATAAATTTTAATAATTTCAATAATTGTAATTAAAATAAAAATACTTATTATATTATGAATAATAAGTGTTATATAATATAAAGAGATTATATATGTATTATTCTAAATATAATGGAGTGATTTTATGAAATTAATGAAAGCTGAACGTCAAAATATAATTTTAGATATTTTGAATAAAGAAAAAAAAATTATAGCAAAAGATATTAGTACTAAATTAAATGTATCAGAAGATACAATTAGAAGAGATTTAAATGAACTTGATGAGAAGGGTCTTTTGAAAAGAGTTCATAGTGGTGCAATAAAACGAGGTCCTAAAGCTGTTGATTTTAGTATAAGAGAAGATGTAAATATTGAAGAAAAAATTAGATTAGCAAAAAAAGCAGTGAAATATATAAAACCAGATTCAGTTATATTAATAGATGGGGGTACTACTAATTATCAATTAATAAAACAAATTCCAAAAGATTTTAGTTGTATAATTATTACAAATAGTATTCCAATAATAAGTTTATTAAAATATTATCCAAATATAAAAGTTTTATCATTAGGCGGTTTTTTGCATAAACAATCATTAGTAAATATAGGTTATGAAACTATAAAACAATTAGAATCTATACATGCAGATGTGTATTTTATGGGAATATCGCATATAGATAGTGAAATTGGTATAACTATAGTAACATTAGAAGAATGTCAAACTAAACAGAAAATGATTGAAGTATCTTCAGAGGTAATATCAATGGTTACAAAAGATAAATTAGAGACGGTATCTAATTTTGTTGTTGGAAAAACAGGTATTATTACTAATTTAGTTTTAGATGATTAATTTTTAATTACAATTATTGCGAATATGACGCAATGGAGATGTTTTTATGAATAATGTATTAATTGTTGGTGCTGGTAGATTAGGAAAAGGTTTTATGGGAGAAATCTTTGATAATGCCGGTTGGAATTTAAGTTTTTTAGATAATGATGATACAGTAATAAAAGAGTTAAATAATAATGGATATTATAAAGTAACTGTTCATAGAGAAGATAGAATAGATAATAGAATTATATCTAAATATAAAGCATATAGTTATGATAAAGATTATTCTTGTGAAATGGCTATAATTAATGCAAATGTAATAGCAATGACTATTTATCCGGAGGATTTTCCAGAAGCAATAGCTTATATGGGAGCTGCTTTTAGAAAAAGAGTAGAAGAAAATTATGCGCAAAATTTGGATGTTATATGTTTGACAAATAAAAATTATTTGATACCATCATTTGAAAAATTATTTCTAAATGAATTAAGTACAGAAAAAGAAAGAAAATGGTTTAGAGAGCATGTAGCATTAAGAGATACTATTGTTAGACGAGCAACAGATTCAGAATCTAATTCGTCTATAAATGTAAGATCGACAGCAGTTTTATCATTATTAGTACAGTCTCCATTGTTAAATGATTTATCATCGGTTGAGTGGATAGAGCCTTGTGATAATGTAGAGTTAATGAAAGATTTGAAGGTTTTTACAGTTAATGGTCCACATGTAACAGCTGCTTTTGCAGGTTATTTAAAAGGATATACAACATTAAATGAAACAGTTAGAGATCAAGAGTGTGTAGATTTAATAAATCAGGTTCATGATGAAATTTATGAGGGAATATTAAGAGAATATAGAGTTAATAAAGCTGATTTAGATAAATTATCAATATTTCCTGCAGCTAAAGGCGAATTAGAAGATCATATTTTACGTATTGCATGGGATCCTATTAGAAAATTATCAAGAAACGATAGATTAACAGGTATAGCATGTATTTGTTTAAAAAATGATTTTTATCCAAAAGGAATTATAAAATCAATAGCGAATGGATTTGCTTATGATAATGAACAAGATCCTGCTGCAATGGAAATACAAAATTGTATTAAAAATGAGGGTATAAAAACGGCTATTGTAAAATATTGTGGATTAAAAGAAAATTCTATCTTAGTAGAAGCAATAGAAAATGACTATAATAAAATTAAGTAAAATAAGGGCAGGAAATCCTGCCCTTATTTTTTGAAGGAGATAAAAGTATGACGATAAAAGGTATTATTTTCGATATGGATGGATTAATGTTTAATACAGAGTTATTAGGGTATGAAAAAATGATTGAAGTAACAAAAGATTTTAATTATGAAATGCCTACTTATATATTAGATAAAACTATTGGGGTAAATAAAAAAACAGCAATAAATATTTTTAAAAAATATTTGGGAAAAAATTTTCCAGCAGAAGAAATTTTAATAAAAAAAAGATTAATAGTAAATGATTATTTAGAGAAAAATGGTGTACCAGTTAAATTGGGTTTAATAGAATTGTTGAATTATTTAGATGAAGAAAAAATAAAAAAAGTAGTAGCAACATCATCATATAGGAAGGTAGCAGAAAATGTATTAATAAGAGCAAATGTATATAATAGATTTGATGATATTATTTGTGGAGATGAGATAAAAGAATCTAAACCATCACCGGATATTTTCTTGAAAGCTTTAGAGAAATTAAATTTACTAGCTGATGAAGTAATAGTATTAGAAGATTCAAGAATGGGTATATTAGCAGCACATAGAGCAAAAATAAAATCTATAATGATACCTGATATATTACCAGCAGATGAAGAAACTAAAAAGTTATATTTTAAAGAATGTAAATCATTGTTAGATGTTATACATTTATTAAAAACTTTTAATTAATATAGTCAAAATCGTGATTTTTGTAGTTTAAATGATGAATAATGGTTGTAAATACTAGATTTTTTCCTTTGAATA
>CALVSP010000052.1 GCA_944359065.1 uncultured Bacilli bacterium | reverse complement strand
AAATTGCATACTTTGTAAAAATAAGTATTAAAAAAGTAGCATATTCATTTTGAATATGCCACTTTGTCAACAATCTGTAACTTCGATTTTAAATCGAAGTTTTATTCTTCATGAATTTTTTCTATTATATCTTCTATTTTTTTACCATATTCAATAGATTCATCATAAACAAATTCTAATTCAGGTGTATGTCTTATATCAACTCTATCAGCTAATTCTTTTCTTATAAAACCAGAAGCATCATTTAAAGCTTTCATGGTTGTTTCTTTTTTATCATCATCTAATACTGTTACATATATTTTAGCATAACTTAAATCACTACTTAATTTACAATCAGTAACAGTTACAAATTTTATATCACTATCTTTTACTTCATAAGCTAAAATATAACTTATTTCTTTTACTATATTACTAGCTATTCTTTCTATTTTTACACTCATCTTTTTATTTCCACCATTTCATATGCTTCGATAATATCTTTTTCTCTTATATCGTTATAGTTTTCGATTGTTATTCCGCATTCTAAACCTTTTTTAACTTCTTTAACTGAATCTTTTTCTCTTTGAATTGAATTAATGTTACCATCATATATAACAACACCATCACGAATTATTCTTGCTTTAGAATCTCTTTTGATAACACCTTCTGTTACATAAGATCCCGCAATTGTACCAACTTTCGAAAATTTAAATATTTTTCTAACTTCAGCAGTACCTGTTACTTGTTCTTCATAAATTGGCTCTAACATACCTTTCATTGCTGCTTCCATCTCTTCAACTGCTTTATAAATAATATCATATAATCTTATTTCTACACCTTGTTCTTTAGCGTAATCTTTTAATTTACTATCTGGTCTTACATTAAAACCAATTATAATTGCATTAGATGCTTTAGCTAAAACAATGTCACTTTCTTTAATAGCACCAACACTACTTCTAATAACATTTACTTTAACTCCTTCAACATCTAATTTTTCTAATGAATTTTTAACTGCTTCACTACTACCATTAACATCCGCTTTAATAATTACATTAATTTCCTTTTTACCTTCTTGAATCTTATTAAATAAATCTTCTAAAGTAACAGCTTTACTTGGCGTCATTTCTTTTTGTTTAGCTAATTCTTGTCTTTTTATGGCAATATTTCTTGCTTCTTTTTCTGATTCGAAAGCCATAAATTTATCACCAGCTTTAGGTACTTCATTGATACCAGTTATTTCAACTGGTTGTGATAATTTAGTTGATGTTAAATTTAATCCTTTATCATCTTTTAATGTTCTTATTTTACCATAAGCGTGACCAACAACAATTGGATCGCCTAATCTTAATGTTCCATTTTGCACTAATACTGTTACAATTGGTCCTAAATGTTTATCTAATCTTGATTCAACAACTGTACCAACTGCATAACGATTAGGATTTGCTTTATATTCATTCATTTCAGCAACTAATAAAATGCTATCTAATAATTCATCAATTCCTTTTCCTGATTTAGCGGAAATTTCATTGACAATTGTATCTCCTCCCCAAGCTTCAGGTGTTAAGCCGTGTTCGGTTAATTGCGTCATTACTCTTTCAACATTTGCTTCTGGTTTATCAATTTTATTAATTGCAACAATAATAGGTACATTAGCTGCTTTAGCGTGATCAATTACTTCTTCAGTTTGAGGCATTATACCATCATCAGCAGCAATTATAATTATTACAATATCAGTAATACTTGCTCCTCTTGCTCGCATTTCCGTAAATGCAGCATGCCCTGGTGTATCAATAAACGTAATATAATTATCTTTAACTTTAACTTGATAAGCACTAATAGCTTGGGTAATACCTCCTGCTTCACCACTTGCAACATCAGTTTTTCTAATAGCATCTAATAATGTAGTTTTACCATGATCAACGTGCCCCATAACAGTTACGACAGGTGGTCTTTTAACTAAATCTTCTTCTTTATCAATTATTTCATATTCTTCAAAATTGGTAACATCAGCTGTTGCTTCTTTTTTTAATTCTTTATTATATTCTAATACTAATATTTCAGCATTTTCAAAACTAATTGCATTATTAATAGTAGCCATAATACCTAAAGAAAATAATTTTTTAACTAATTCACTACTATTTACTCCTAATTCATTAGCAAGCTCGCCAATTGTCATATTTTCTTTATATAAAACAACATTATCATTAGTTGTATTAGTCATTAATTTTGTTTTATTTTTATACATTTCTTTTTTCTTTTGTTGAAAATCTTTTTTTGATGGTTTAATATCTTGTTTTTTCTTTAATTTTTGTTTAGATATTGAATCATCTACTTTTATATTTTTATTTTCAATTATTTCTTCTACGATTTCATCCATATCATCATAATCAGCATTATCTAATATGACGATATCATCTTCACTTAATAAATCATCTTCACTAGTTACATCAATATTAAATTCTTCACATTTTTTTAATATTTCAGCAACACTTTTGTTTACATCATTAGCGTATTCTAATACACTCATCATAATAAACACCTCCTATAATGTTTCTTTTAATTTTTCATAAATTTCATCTTTAACCTCTATTTCCAAAATCTTGTCTAAAACTTTACTTTTTTTAGCTTTTTCAAAAACTGTTAAATCTTTTTTTAAATAAGCTCCTCTACCATTTGCTTTACCAGTTATATCTACGATAACTTCTTGATTTGGCGTTCTTACAACTCTTATTAATTCCTGTTTCGGTAATTTTTCTTTAGTAACAACACAAGAACGCATTGGTATTTTTTTTACTTTCATTTTATTCACCTACTATATTTATACCCATTTCTTTAGCTTGGTCAATTGTTTTTATATCTAGTTTATATTTAGTTAAACGAGATGCTAATTTGACATTTAATCCTTTTTTACCGATTGCTAAAGATAAGTTATCGTTATCAACTACTACTAAAGCTTCTTGTTTTTTTTCATCAGTTACAAATACATGTAAGTTTTTAGCAGGAGATAAAGCATTTTCAATAAATTTTGCTTTATCGGTTGTGTAAGCAACAATATCAACCTTTTCTTTACCTAATTCTTTTAATATATTAGCAATTCTCATTCCCTTTTCACCAATACAAGAACCAATTGGATCAACGTTAGGATTTTCTGAATAAACAGCAATTTTAGATCTAACCCCTGCTTCTCTTGCAACACTATAAACTAAAATAATTCCTTCATTTATTTCTGGTATTTCTAATTCAAATAATCTTTTAATAAAACCAAAATGATTTCTTGATAATAAAATAAGTGGTCCTTTTCCTGTACTTTCTACTTTAGTTACATAAACTTTTATATTTGATCCCATTTTAATTTTTTCGCCTGGAATTATTTCTGATTTTGGTAATATACCTTGTGCTCTACCTAAATCGATATAATAATTTCTAACATCTTCCATCGCTACTAAACCTGTTACTAATTCATCTTGCTTATCAGCAAATTGTTCCATAATAATACTTTTTTCAGCCTCTTTTATTTTTTGGATTACAACTTGTTTTGCAGTAGCAGCGGCAACTCTACCAAAATCTTTTGGTGTTACTTCTTCTTCGATTGTTTCGCCTACTTCAATATTAGGAACTATTTTTCTTGCTTCTTCTAAAGTTATATGAATTCTTTTATCAAATATGTAAGGTTTTTCTACTTCGATAGTTGCTCCTTCTTCTTCCGATTCGGTATCTTCTACTTCAATCATAATTGGCTCTTTAGCTTCGTGTTCTTCGTCTAATACAACTGTTTTGAATGAATATACGTGGATATCGCCAATTTCTCTATCGATAGCAACACGTACATTAGTTAATGATTTGTAATTTTTTTTATAAGCAGATGTCAAAGCAAGTTCTAATGCATCATAAATATAATCTTCTGATATTCCTTTTTCTTTAACTAATAAATCTAATGCTTTTTTAAATTCTTTTGTATTCAATTTAATCACGTCCTTTCTCTTTTGAACAAATGTCAACAATATAACTTTCATCGATAAAATCAATTTTATCTAAAATTGGATCAACTAAATCATTTACTTTAACGCAATCATTAATAGTAATAAATCCTTCTTTATCGATAATAATTCTTAAAAAATTAGTATTGTTTTCTTTGACATATTTTACTTCATCTAAAATATAACCTAACTCAGTAATTGGTTTTTCAATTAATTCTTTGATTTTTTCTTCCATAACTCCTCCAACTATATTAAAGAGTGGGATTATTATGTCCCACTCACTTGCAATAATATTATATCATATTTTTTTAATTTTAAAACAATTTTTTTATTAATCTACATATATCATATTATTTTCATCTTTTTTTCGCATTAAAGCTATTATAAAATCAGAAAATATTAATCCTAATAAACCATACAATATCACAAAAGAAATTATACTAATATTTATCGTCATAATAATTAGTAACCAAAATAATAGATTTAAAACTAGGCCCTTTGGTTTCAAATCTAGCTTTCTATAAAACTGAGCTACACTCTGATTTGACATATAAAAAAATATATGATATAAATTAAATATTGGAAGCGGTCGTACCGAAGTACCGGTGCGGTCGCTTTCATTTTTTGTTTAAATAATTTTTTATAATTAGATTTATTTATCATAACACTAATAATTGTTTATTGTAATAGCCAATAAAACAATCATATTCCTAAAAACTAATTCTGATATTACTAAAGCTACTAAACCAAATTATGTTAAATTAGAACTAATAATTCTACATGCTATAAATAAAACAAAATTAATTATTTTTAATAATAACTTATTTTTTAAACATTAATCATATCTACTTTCTTTGGTCGTTATATCATTTTTATTAAATTTAATAAATGTTTTTTCTAAAATATGATATAATGTATTATGGTGATAGAATGAAAAATGAAAATTTAAAACAATCGATTATCGGATTATGTGTTGTTATATCTTATTTTATATATAGTTATTTTCAAACATTGCCTTTAAGTTTATTAGGAATCAATTACTACAATTTAAATATGTTTGATAAAATTATTTATTTAATGGTTACAGAATTAATTTATTTACTTATCCTATTTTTTATTTATCGTAAAGAATATATTAAAAATTTTAAAGATTATATCAAAAATTTTAAAAAATATATGCCAAAATATATGGAATATTGGGCTTTAGCCTTTTCATTAATGTTAATAAGTAATTTTATTATAATTACTTTATTTCCAAATTCTGTTGCAACTAATCAAGAGGCAATAAATAGTATATTAGTTGAAGCACCATTTTATATGATAGTATCCGCCGTTATTTTTGCCCCATTCCTAGAAGAAACAATTTTTAGATTTAGTTTTAGAAAAATATTTAAAAATGATTTATTTTTTATCATTATATCAGGATTAGTTTTTGGAGGATTACACGTTGTTGGATCTTTTTCTAGTTTTGTTGATTTAATTTATATTATCCCATATTCTATTCCTGGTGCAGTATTCGCTTATACTTTAGTTAAATCTAAAAATATTTTTGTTCCAATGAGTTTACATTTTTTCCACAATGGTATTATGATGTTTATTCAAACAGTATTATTATTTTTTCTTTAAGGTGAAATATGAAAAAAATTATTATTACTTTGATTATTATTATTTTATTAATTAGTTCAATTTTATTATATTCAAGATTTATTGCTACAAAAGGATTAAAAATTAAAGAATATAAGGTAGTAAATACAAAAATAACTGATTCTTATCACGGGTTAAAAATTGTTCATTTATCTGATATTCATTATGGCTCTACTATTAGTGAAAAAGAATTAAATAATATTGTTGATAAAATTAATGAAATAAAACCTGATATTGTCGTTTTAACTGGCGATCTAATAGATGATAGATTATCCTTTGACAAGGATAAAATAATCAATTGTTTAAGTAAAATAGAGGCTAATCTTGGCAAATATGCAATAAGTGGTAATCACGACCTACCTTTAGATGATTTTAACTATATTGTTAAAGAAAGTGGATTTACTAATTTAGATAATAACTATGATTTAATATATTATAAAAGTAATGAGCCGATTATCATATCTGGTATTGGTTATGATGGAGAAGATGTCGGTATTAAAACTGAACAATTTGATAAATATATTTCAGAATTAAAGGCCGATGATATTAAACCAATTTATTCAATATTATTAGTTCACGAGCCTGATATGGTGGATAATTTAGATTTAAATAAATATGATTTAGTTTTAGCAGGCCATTCTCATGGTGGTCAAGTAAGATTACCTTTTGTAGGTGCTTTATATACGCCGGATGGCGCAAAAAATTATTATGATGAATATTATAAATTAAACAATACTGATTTATATATTTCTAGTGGTTTAGGTACTTCAATGTATAAATTTAGATTATTTAATAAACCATCTATTAATTTCTATCGCATAACAAATAAATAGCCTTTAATCTCGGCTATTTATTTTAGTATAAAATATTATACATATAAACAAAACTGCAAATAATCCATAAAATTGTGATACATAATCTGCATCATAATATATATTTAAATAATTTGTTATTTCTGGTAATTTAGGATTAAAATAAGCATTTAAATAAATAATTATATTTAATAAAAATATTATACTAGATAATATATCTATCTTATTATTACTTTTTTCTTTAATAAAATTATCAAACGTTATAAAAAGATTTAAAAATAAAGATATAAAATATAAAAATATAAACAAAATATCAAATGAAAATGTAATTTTAGTATAACTATAATTTATTGTTTCTTCGGTAGTATCTATACCTAAATGATACCAATTTGATGAGGTAATATTAACTGAATTAGATATTATATAAATTGTTAAAAGTAAAATAATTGTACTTACTATAATTGTATATAATTTATTTTTTCTTTTATCTTTATATAACAAATAAAATGGTATTGACATTAATAGAAAAATTAAAAGTGTAAATATTACTGTACCATTACTACATTTTATTATGAAAAAACAAGATAAAATATTTAATAAAATGCTTAAAATAAATCTAAATGTTTTCATTTATTTCACCTACTTCTATAATATCATTTAATATTAAATCATATAAATCATACCTATTACTTAAAGAAAAGTAAATATTATTTGCTAGTTCTTTAGGGACATTATAATAATAAAGAGAAAAATCTGTATTAAGATATCCCAAATTATTTTTAAATCCCCAATAATTATCTATTTTCCAACTACAATCACGAATATTATTTGCTTTATTTATATCATATTTTATTAATATATAATAAACATCAATAGAGTTATCCACACTATAATCTAAAAATCTATCATCATAATTTTTATAATTTTCAGTTAATTTTTTTAAATCATCATAAGTATAATATTGTTTTTTAAAATATTCTTTTTCATTTAAGTTTAATACTTTTTTAATATTATCGATATAATTTGTTATACGTACATAATCATCATCACTATATATTCCTTGATTGTTTAAAATTAAATCAACATTATTTTTTATTTCTTCATATTGTTTTAAATTAGAATCTTCTTCAGCTTTTACCATTGCTTCATAATCAACAGTATATTTATATTTTTTATGATATCTAAATTCTATTTTAAAAATACTTAAAACAATAAATATAATTAAAAATATCATAATACTAATTAAAGTTATATTAAAATATTTAATTATTCTTTGTTTTATATTTTTTTCAGTAAATTGAATTGTTTTATTAATACTTTCATCAGATAATTCTTCTCCACATATCAATTTAGAAATTGAAATATCTAATATGCTTGATAAATCCTTTAACAATGATATATCAGGACAACATAATCCCCTTTCCCATTTCGATACTGCCCTATCAGTTACATTTAACTTATCAGCTAAATCTTTTTGTGTCATTCCTTTTTCTTTTCGTATTTTAGAAATTAATTTTCCAATATTTTCATTTTCCATTATTTCACCTACCATCTAAATTATAA
>CALVSP010000051.1 GCA_944359065.1 uncultured Bacilli bacterium | reverse complement strand
GTTTCTTTAAAAACTTTTATTTTTCTTCCAGATACAATAATATTTTCTTCATCAAAACTAATTTCATCTAATTTATAATTTCGATGATTACTATCATATTTTAATAAATAAGCTAATTGTTCAGCATCAGTTAAATCATTGATTGCGACAATTTCAATTGAAGGATCTTCCTCCATAATTCTAAATACTAATCTTCCTATTCTTCCAAAACCATTAATTGCTACTTTCATTATTATCACCCTTTCTTTAATGGAAACAACTTCCACCAATAAATTCTCTTAATACTGATTCTTTTGGAACATCATCTGAAGGAATTGGTAAAAAATTCCTTAAAAAATTAATTAATCTTATTGCTTCTGGATAAACTTCATCATCTTCACTAACTGAAAATAATAAAGGTTCGGCATATGTTTTTAAAACTCCTAATTCATATATTAAAGCAGAATTAATAATTATATCAGCCTTGTTTTGATATGGAAAAACATATTCTTCTTCACCTTCTAATATATTTTTCCAATTTCTTAATGTATCAGCTGCATTCCAACCACGATATTTATTATCTCTTATAATTCTTCTTAATCTTCGTGTATCTGACGTATGAATACGATTATGATTATCAATATTTAATTGTGTTAATGGGCTAATATATATTTTAAATTTATTACTATCGTCAATAGCCAAAGTTAATTCAGGATTTAAAGCATGTAATCCTTCAATAATAATTATATCATTTTCCCCCATTTGTAAAGTTCTGCCTTTATATTCTCTTTCACCTAAAACAAAATTATACTCTGGTATTAATACCTTTTCACCAGCTAATAATTTAATTAAATGTTTATTAAATAAATCAATATCGACAGCTCTTAATGATTCAAAATCATAATCACCATTAGATTTCTTAGGAGTATCAATTCTATTTAAGAAATAATCATCAGTCGATATACTATGGGTTTTAAATCCACGAGCTTTTAAATAAACCTCTAATTTTCTAGCAGTCGTTGTTTTACCACTAGAAGAAGGGCCAGCTAATAAAACTATTTTAACTTTACCTTTTTTATTAAATATTATATCAGCTGTTTTAGCTAATTGACTATTATAATTTGCTTCAGCTAATTGAATGACATCATTATATTTCCCTAAAGAAACAATATTATTCAAATCAGCCGCATTAGAAATACCTACTGTTTTACCTAAATTAGTATAATCTAAAAACGCATCAAACATCATTTTATGATGTGAATAATCATCAGTATATTTTGGATTATTTATAGTTGGATAACTAAGTACAAATCCATTATCTTTAATATAAGTTAACTTATATTCATCTAATACTTTAGTACTATAAGGCATTTCACTAAAGAAGTAATCATAATACTCATCTAATCTATATAAATTTATGTAAGTATTACTTATATATTTAAATACCTCAACCTTATCAAACTGTTTTTTCTTTCTAAAAAAATTCATTGCATCTTGACGAGAAACACTTAATTTAATAAAGTTATAATCTTGTTTAACTAATTCATCCATCTTAGCTTCAATTTGTTTAACTACATCTTTATCAATTTCTCTATTCACCATTTCACAGTAAACACCTTTATCGATTGAATGTTGAATTATAACTTCAGCATCATTGCCTAATACTTTTTTAATAGCCACTATCATTAAAAAATGAACACCGTGAGAATAAACTGTATGACCAAATGTTGAACTACGATCATAAAAATTTACACTACATTTTTTAGTAACATGATAAGCCAATTCCTCAATTACATTATCTACTTTAGCTATTAATATTGGGAAATTATATCTTCCTTGAAAACTATTAGCTATTTCAGATAATGGCGTATTTTCTGGATATTCTTTTATTAAGCCATCTTTATACTCGATTTTAATCATCTTATCCATTTTCATCACCTATTCTTAGTACATTATATCAAAAAAAAAAAAATTTGTCATTTGTTTTATTGAATAATTTTATACTTTACAACCTATTATATTAAATAGGAGATGATTTTATGCTTATACCAACTATTATCGAAAAAACTAATAATAGTGAAAGGGCGTATGATATTTATTCAAGATTATTAAAAGATCGCATTATTATATTAACTGGTGAAATCGACGATAATACAGCTAATATAGTGGTTGCTCAATTATTATATTTAGATAGTATAAACAATAATGATATAAGTTTATACATAAATAGCCCAGGAGGTAGTATTACCGCTGGGATGGCTATTTATGACACGATGAATTTTATTAAAAGTGATGTATCGACAATTTGTTTAGGTATGGCTGCTTCGATGGGAGCATTCTTATTATCCAGTGGAACTAAAGGAAAAAGATATTGTTTACCTAATAGTGAAGTTATGATACACCAACCTTTAGGAGGAGCAAGTGGGCAAGCAACCGAAATTAAAATAGCAGCAGAACACATTTTAAAAATAAAAGAAAAATTAAATAAAATTTTAGCCTCTAACACCAACAAAGATATTAAAACTATCGAAAATGATACCGAAAGAGATAACTATTTGTCTAGTGAAGAAGCATTACAATATGGTTTAATTGACCAAATATTATAGAGAAGATTATCCTTCTCTATTTGTTTTACAATAATATTGTTCTCCTAATTCGACTAATCTTTTAGTCATCTCGCCACCAACTGTACCATTCATTCTTGAAGTTTGGTCAGCACCTAAGGTAATACCCAATTCTTTAGCAATTTCATATTTTAAATTTTCTAAAGATTTCTTACTACCGGGAACTACTAATTTATTCATTTTATCACCACCTTACATTATTATTATGGATTATATAAAATATAAAATGAGTGGTAAAAAAAACTAGATAGCAAATTGCTATCTATTTTAATTATTTAGCTTGGTAACCACCTAAGTGTTGTTGTCCCATTTGAACTAATCTCTTAGTGATTTCTCCACCTACTGTACCATTTGCACGGCTTGTAGCATCTGGTCCTAAATTAACACCAAATTCGCTAGCTATTTCATATTTCATTTTATCGATAGCTTGTTTAGCGCCTGGTACTACTAATTTACTTGTAGATTTGTTATTCATTATTCTCACCTCCGTACATTAATATCTTGTACGGAATATTTCAAAATATTACTGGGAAAAAATGGTTATAATAAATCTTTAAAATCTTTTTCAAAATTAGTTATAACTTCTATATTATTTATACATTCATCAATTAATTCTTGATAATTAAATTTTTCATATTCTAAACATTTATCTAATCTTGGATTAATAACAGGATGTTTAGGAACAAATATTGTACAACAATCTTCAAATGGTAAAATACTTGTTTCATATGTTCCTATTTTTTTAGCTATTTCAATAATTTCCAATTTATCTAAACAAGCAACAGGTCTAATTACGGGAAAATTGGTTACACTATTAATAACATTAATACTTGTTAATGTTTGACTAGCAACTTGACCAATACTTTCTCCATTAATTAATACTTTATATTTACTAGAAATATTAGTAGCAATACGATACATCATTCTTCTTAAAATAGTAATATTATATTCGCTAGGAACATTTTTATAAATTGCTTCTTGTAATTTTGTAAATGGTACTACCAATAATTTAATATGACCAGAATATTGATTTAAAATATTAGTTAATTCAATAACTTTATTTTTAGCCTCAATACTAGTATGTGGTGGGGAATCAAAATATAAACAATCAATATCAATTCCTCTTTTTAAAGCTAAATATCCTGCTACTGGAGAATCAATACCACCTGATAACATTAAAATACCTTTACCTTGAATACCAACTGGATAGCCACCACTACCTTTAATTTCATTAGTATATATATAAGTATCTTCCCTTATTTCAATATGAATAGTAATATCAGGATTATGAACATCTACTTTAGTATCAAAATTTTTTAAAACTAAACCACCAATTATATTATTGAAATCCATCGATTTAATTTCAAAATTTTTATTTGCTCTTTTAGTTTCAACTTTAAATGTTTTAAAACTTTCATTTTTTAAAACTTCTAAAACACCAGTTTTTATATCTATAGTATTAGTATTAACTTTATAAGCAATAACTATTCCGTGTAATCCAAATACTTTCTTTAATCTATTAATAGCATCATCAAAATTATTAGGAATTATATACATGCGATCTCTTTTTTTAATAACTTTTCCATCGACTTTTATATTTTCAACTAACTTATTAATAAATTGATTTCTATTTCCTTTTTTAGTACACAATTCACCATACTTAATCAATATTAATTTTTCCATCAAAATCACCAGTTATATTATATATTATTAATTTTTTTTAAGCAACAAAAAAAGATAAAAAATTATCTTTCTGAATGTCTATTTTCGATAGGAAAAGGTTGTTGAACTATTGGTGTAGTTTGATATGTTAAAACATATATTTTATCGCCACCAAAAACATTATCTTCTACAACTTTTACATCATTGTTGCCAGTTAAAAGTGGTAAAATTTGTCTTAACCTTTTATAATATTTTAATACTTGTTTAGTATAATTTGAATCACTTTGACCGTAATAACCAATCATAAAAGAATTTTTAGCATCCTTTAATAACCTAGATAAATATATCAATTGATTATCATAAATTCCATTAATAACCAAATTACCATCAATATCTTTATCGTAAGGTTTTTCATAACAGCCATCACCAGCTTGTGAAATAATTAAATTCTTATCGGCTTTTAAACAAATTCCATTAATTGAACTTATATTTTCATCTTCAGTTACTTCATAAACTTTATCATTTCTTTTTAAATAACCAGATGTTTTCAAAAACCATCCAAAATTTCTTTTATTTCTTCTTAAATTTTCCAACCAAATTTCAAATTCAAATTCATTAATTTTTATTTCACCTTTTTTAAATTGTTCAAATAATTTATTTATATATTTCATTTCACCAAAGGTTTCAATATCTTCACCATTTTCAATTGCTTTTTCTAACAAAAATCTTTTTATTAAATTTTCTGTCATTGTTTCCTCCATTTCATTAGACAAAAAAATGTCTTCAAACGACATTTTTAAATTATAGCACAATTCATTATATGTGTCAAATTGAAAAAGTATGATTATTTATAAAAATTTAATAATTTATTATATATACCTGGTTCAATCTTATTTAATGAATTTATTGTTAATTCTAAAGATTTTTGATATTCACCTTTATAAAACAACATTTCCGAATACGTTAAGCTTTTGTTTATTTCATCTGTTAAAACACGATATCTATTTCCATAAACAATCGCCATTTCCGCAAACATAGCAGTTTTTAACAATTCTTTAGTACCACTATATAATTTTAAAACTAAATCTCTCGCTGTATCAACTCTTGTATTTAAAGTTCTTATAGTAATTGGCTTTTTATCTAATTCACGTATTATTTCCTTTATTGCATCTGAAGCTTCACTTAATTGAATATAATAATACTCTGGAATAACAGGAAAATTGTATTCATGAATTTTACTTTTAGACTCTCTTAAAATTGTCTTTACTTCCTCTAATTGTTGACGAGCTCTTACTTCATCCTCTTTCATACTACCTAAAGCATCTAATGAATTATCTAATTTATCTTCAATTTCATTTAATCTTAAAGTTAAAGTTTCGATTTCTTTAATCAATTTTGAATAAGCAAAAGTGTTATTTCCTGTATGTGTTTTTAAAACATCATAATCTGTTGTTAAAGTTTTTAATTCTTCTTTAATATTATTTAACAAATTTATATCTTCATCAGATAAATTATATTCTGCTTTAATATCGTCAATTTGACTGAACATATCAGTTATAATATCATTGACTTTAGTTATCTTTTTAACGAATGTTTCAACTAGTTCATTATAAATTTTACGATCATTTTTTTCTTTATCAAAATCATTAAACAATCCATCAAAATAATCTAACAAAACTTTTAGTTCAAACAAACTATCCTCTAGATTTAAAACTCTAGTTCGATCCATAATATCACTTAATTTTTTATTAGCTTCAGTTATATTATAATCAACATTTAAATAGTCTAATGGGAAACCTTCTTTTACCATTTCGTGATATATATCATCTATTTCTTTTATTTTTTTAGGAATTATATTAGTTGCCATTAAAACAATAGAAGGCACTTCATCAATTACTATTTGCATATGTTTTAACATTTCATCAATAGATTTTATTATTTTAGTAACTTCATTATAATCATTATTTTCCATACTATTTTCAAAAGCTTCAAATCTTTTAGAAATATTTTCAAATTGTAAAAGTACTGAATTAGCTACTTCCCCAAATTCAGATTTAGTTGAACTAAATTTATCATATAATTCACGATAAATGCTTTTAAATTTAGTTATAATAGCTCTATTTCTTTCTTCACTAGATGTTATTTCTTTTATTTCATCTAATAAAATATCAGTATTTGTTTTTACTTTATATATTTCCATCTCTAATTTAGCTATTTTAAATATAGTTGTTTTATAATCCAATTGTTTTAAAGAATAATCCGCTTCTAAAATCATATCAGTAATTTTAGGTATCTCAGAATTTCTTATTACTTTAAATCTATTTTCCCAATCATTTAAATTAGAATCTAATTTATCATTTTTTAAAAATGTTTTTATCTTTGAAATTTCGGAATTTATTGGCGTACTATCAATAACATTTTTTTCTACTTCTAATTTATCTAAAATTGATTTATACTTTTTATTTTTAGCATTTTGAATTAAATTTAAAACTATTATTATTATTATTACCGTAATAACATAAATACTAACAGCTATCAAAGTTACACCCATTTTATCCCTCCTTATTATAATTTTATCATACTTTTTGACATATTACGACATAATAATTAAAATTAAGAAAACTAAGTACATACCAGATACTAATCCGACAACAAAACTTAATAATAAAGTATCGACAAAAGCAGCATTTGGTTTTCTATTATCGTTTAAAGTAAATATTTTTGTTTTTGGTTTTTCTTTTTGCGTTTCCGTTTGACTATCCGTTAATTTTAAATTTTTTTGTTCGTTCAACATAGCAACTTGATTTGGATCTAAATTATAATTATTTATTAAATAATCAATTTGAGTAGGCGTTAAATCATATAGATATTTATTTATAAAAGCACTAAGATTAATTTTATTTGTTCTATTAACAGCTAAATATTGAGTAACTACTTCTTCATTATATGGTGGATAATCTACACCTACTGTTTCTTCTGCAACAACACTATTAGTTCCATCAGCAGTTGCTTCTTTAATTTCACTAATTACAACTTTATTATCTTTTTTATCAGCAGTTAATAATTGTTCGTTATTTTCATCATAATAAATTCCTGTTTCGGCATTTCCTACAATAGATTTATCAACTTTTTCATCATATTTTTGCATAGCTTTATTAGATAATGCTTGTTTATTAGATGCATCATCTAAAGTTTCAACATCAGTTAAACCAACAGAAGTTTTTTGATATTTATTCATATCTTCGGCTATATTTAATGCACTTTCTTTGCCATCCTCTTGTTTAAAATATTTTGATTCGTTTTGTTTTGTTTTAAATTGCTCAACAAAATTTCTATTATCGACATTATCATCCATTATTTTTACTTGACCATTTTCATCTTTATATTTAATATAACTTTTACCATCAACTTGAAAACTAGTTATACCTTCTAAATTAAGTGGGGCATCTTTCATCACTTCATCAAAGTAAGATAATAAACCAGTTATAGTTTTATCAACTACATCATCTTTAAAATCAAGTTGTTTCATATTTCCTAATAATTCTTTATGTGTATTAATATATTTATTTAAATCAACTATATCCTTTTTTAAATCTTCTTTATTTTGATATTTACCACTTCTAATATCATTTTTAATTGCTTCAACTATATAGTGAATTAAAACAAGTTCAACTTTTGTTGCTTCTTTTATTTCAAATTTTAAATTCAAATTTAAATTTATTTTACTTAAATCTAGTCCAACTATATCTTCACCATTTCTTAAAATTAAAAATGAACCATTATTTAATTTAATAAATCCGATTGTTTCAAATTCTTTTCCTTTATATATAACCCTATTTGGTAGCATACTATCACCCAATTATATTGTAACACAATTTTTGACAATATACCACAATTTTTTCATTGATTTATGTAAAGTAAAGTGATATGATTTTAATTGGTGAGATATATGGGAAAATACAAATTTTTATTTGATTCAATTAGAAATACAAGTTTACCAAATTTAATTAAAATAGTTAAAAAAGTTAAAAAAATTAGTAATAAGAAATTTGTTTTATTTGATATAGTTAATTGTTCAATAAAATATCAAGCAGCATTTTACGATTATTTAGAATTTGAATTTTATTTGTTAAATGAAGAACAAAGAAAAACTTATTTAACTAGTGGAAAAAATAATGAAATAGTCAAAACTTTTAATGATAAAAACTATCGTCATATTTTTGATAATAAAGATGAATTTAATAATAAATTTAAAAAATATCTTAAAAGAGATTATTTAAATTCTAATTTTAATAAAGAAGAATTAAATAAATTCATAAAAAACAAAGATAAAATTATTATTAAGCCGATAGATGGTATTGGTGGCGAAGGAATAAAAAAAATTGATTGCAGTGAGAATATACATCAAAAATATAACAATTATTTACTAGAAGAAATAATCATTCAAAATAAAAAATTAGATGAATTATATGATAAATCTGTTAATTCACTTAGAGTCTTTACATTTTATGATGGTAAAACAGTTCATATTCTTCAATCTATTTTAAAAATAGGAAATGATGGCATTACCGATAATTTTTCTAGTGGCGGAATGTATGCTTTTTTAAATGATTTAGGTGTTGTTATAACGCCAGCTATTGATAAAGATGATAATATATATGGAATTCATCCAATAAGTAAAAAACAAATTTTAGGTTTTCAAGTACCACTTTTTGATAAAGTAATAAAACTAGTTAATGAAGCTGCTAAAGAAGTACTTCAAATTAAATATGTTGGTTGGGATATAGCTATTTTAAAAGATGATGTATGCATAATCGAAGGAAATAGTTATCCCGGAGTATTTCAAATAAAACCAAGATTTAGTAAAGATAAAACTGGTATATTACCAAAATATGAAAAAATTATGAAAATTAAGTTATAAATGTATAATTGTCAATGATGTGAAACAAAAATTTCAATAAAAATTAATTCAATAATTGAGTTAATTTTTTTGTTAGGT
>CALVSP010000050.1 GCA_944359065.1 uncultured Bacilli bacterium | reverse complement strand
TTTTCAACTCAATTATACTCCTTGAATCACTATTTTTATATACAAATTGTTTCACATCAATTGTATCACTACAAAAATTATGAAAATTAAGTTATAAATGTCTTGACTTAGTATATAATTCATAATATAATACTAGTGCATCTAAGCAGCGTTAGTATGAAATTTTTAATGTGTTTATTACCTTTAGGGGTAATTATTGTGAAAGCTGCGTAACAATAATTAATTGAATTAAACACCCTATTAAATTGGCATATTAACCTTTTAGAGTAAAAGAAAGGAGTGAATTTTAGATGGCAAGATATACAGGAAGTACAAATCGTGTTTCAAGACGTTTAGGTTTTTCAACATTAGAAACAGGAAAAGAATTAGCTAAAAAACCTTATGCTCCAGGTCAACATGGTAGTAAAAAATCTAAAAAATTATCTAACTATGGTGTTCAATTACAAGAAAAACAAAAACTTAGATTTACATATGGTTTAAGTGAAAAACAATTCAAAGCAACTTTTGAAAAAGCTGGTAAAATGAATGGTGTTCATGGTCATAACTTATTCATTTTATTAGAAAGTCGTTTAGATAATTTAGTATATCGTTTAGGTTTTTCTACAACTAGAAGAGGCGCTAGACAATTAGTTAATCACGGACACATTACAGTTAATGGTAAAAAAGTTGATATTCCTTCATACACTTGTAAACCAGGTGACGTTATAGCTGTTAAAGATAATGCTAAAGATATGAGTATTATTAAATCTTCATTAGAAGCATTATCAAGAAGAGTTGAATTCGTTACTTATGATGAAAATAAAATGGCAGGAACTTATGTAAGATATCCTGAAAGAAGTGAATTAAATGCTGATATCAATGAATCATTGATTATTGAATTCTATAACAGATAGTAATTATCTGTTTTTTTATAGATAAAAAAATAACCAGATGGTTATTTTGTAAAATGATATACTAAAAATAGTACTCCCGTTATAACAATAACTAATAAAATAAATAATAATATTTTAGTTAATAAATTATTTTTCTTAATATCATCTTTTATTTCTTTTAAATCTTCAAAATCTTCACTTGAAAAGTCCATACTTGAAGTAAAAAATGATTTATCTAAATTTTCTTGAATTAATTTAGTATTTTGTAATTGGGTATTATCCAATTCTTCTTTTACTTCTTTTTTCAAATTAGAATCACAAATTGATTTTAAATCATCTAACAAATCTGATGTGACTTCGCCTTTACTATTATTAGAAATAGCTTCAATCATACTCTTTAACTGTTCTTCATCAACATTATCAGGCACTTTAGTATCAGAATTTATATCGATGTTTTTTAAAACATTATATTTTATATTGGAATATCTACTATCTTTGTCGGTCCTTTCGCTTTTTGCCTTATTTAAAACATCTCTAATATCATAATTTTTTTGTTCTTCTATTTCTTCTTCTAAGGGTTTAATAACCTCTATTTTTCTTTCTTTTGGTTTATTAATATTGTTTGTTCCGTTAATTAATTCCTTTATCTTTTCAATATCAATTTTTTCATTTTTTTCGATTACTGATATACCTTCTACATTAGTATATTCTGCCTCATCATATATAGTACGGTATAACTCTTTATTCTTCGTAGTTCTACTTTTAGTTTCATAGTATTTTTCCATTCTACTTGGCATATCCTCACCGTACCTTTCTAGTAATATCATAACATATTTAAAAAAATATTTAAATAGATACTTGAATTTTTTTAATTATTTTTTTATAATTGTAAAGGAGGGATAAGATGAAAGTAACAATTATTAATGAAAATTGTATTGGCTGTGGTCAATGTGAAGCAACTTGCGACGAGGTTTTCCAAGTTAAAGATGATGGTATTGCTCACGTAGTTGGTGAAGTAACTGATAAAAATAGTGAAGATGTAAAGGAAGCAAAAGATGGATGTCCAACTGATGCTATAGTAATTGAAAACGCTTAAAATTTAAGCGTTTTTTAATGCATATAATTTTTTTACCTCTTTAATTGTTAAGTAACGATATTCTCCTGGTTTTAAACCTTTTAAATCTAAAAAAGCAATTTTTTCTCTTTTTAACTTTACAACTTCATGATTAACAGCTTCAAACATTTTTTTAACTTGATGATTTTTTCCTTCATGAATTATTATTTGAACAAATGAATATTCTTTATCTTTTTTTCTTACTTTTACTTTACAAGGTGCGGTTTTATTTCCATCGATTATTACACCTTTTTCTAGTTGTTTTATTTCTAATCCCGTTAAAACACCTTTTATTTTAGCTACATAAACTTTATCGATGCTATTTTTGGGATGTGTTAATAAATTAGTTAATTCGCCATCATTAGTTAATAATAATACACCAGTCGTGTCATAATCTAATCTTCCAATCGGATAAATTCTTTTATTTGTTTCAATTAAATCTAAAACAGTTTTCCTATTTTTATCATCATTAGTGGTCGTTACAACCCCTCTTGGTTTATATAACAAAATATATTCTTTATTTTCTTTAGTAATTAGTTTATTATCGATCATTATATCATCATTTTCATTTACTTTTGTACCTAACTCATAAACTAATTTGCCATTTACTTTAACTTTGCCATTTATAATTAACTCTTCTGCCTTTCTTCTTGAACAATAACCGCTATTAGCTATAACTTTTTGTAATCTCTCCATCAAAATCACCAATATGATTATATACTATAAAAGTAAGAAAAGCAAGAAAAAGTATGTTATTCACATATATATCCATTGTTTATATAATATCTTTCAACTTTGTTTAAATCATCTTCAAAATAAAGTTGTGAATCTAATAATTCATTTATCTGTTCTATGTTTAAATTTTCAACATCATATTCGATATCAACAATAATTTGCTCGTTTTTTTCTTCTATTTTCGTATTAATACCAATATTAGTTAAATCTTCAAATTCAGACTTAAACAATTCAACTAAAAGATCAATATTATCAACATATTCGTCACTTATATCAAAAATAGTATGAATCACACCACTTTTAACTTTTTTTCCTTCCTCATCGTATTTCAACTTCACAATTTCTCTCATATTATAGTTTTCTTCTTTTTTTATTTTTGTACATTTTAGATTTTTATCTCCACAACCAGTTAAAATTAAAATACAAAACATTAATAAAAAAAATTTTTTCATATATTCACCTTAATATGAAAATACATGAAAACAAATATTTTGTCAATAATTATTTAGATATTTATAAAATTTAAAGCAATTAAACTAATACTTATGCTTATCAAATCAGCTAATAAGCCTACCCACAAAGCATATTTTATTTTTTTAATCCCAATACTTCCAAAATATAAAGTTATTATATAAAATGTTGTATCAGTAGTTCCTTGAATATACGAAGCTAATATTCCTAAAGTACTATCAGGACCAAATTGTTCATATATGTTAGTTAAAATGGCTAATGAAGAAGTCCCTGATATTGGTCTCATTATTATCATCGGTAAAATTTGATTAGGAATAAAAGAAATAAATTGAAATAATTCTATTATATTACTTTTTAAAAAAATATTTATCGATAAAATCATTGCTAATAAACAAGGAAATAATTTAAAAACTAAATCAAAACTCTCTTTAGCCCCTTCAATAAAAATATCATAAATTGGTATTTTTTTTAAAATTCCATAAATTATTACAAATAAAACAATTAAGGGCATTATATAATTAGACATAAAACCTCGCAAATATTTTATCGATTATTAATCCTGATAAAGTACTTAAAAAGGTTATTATTATACAAGGTAAGACTATATTAGTTGGATTGATGCTCCCATACATCATTCTTAGTGAAATAATCGTAGTTGGTATAATAGTAACACCACTAGTATTTAAAACTAAAAAGGTAATCATCGATCTAGTTGCTGTATCTTTTTTTTTATTTAATTCTTGTAATGATTGCATTGCTTTTAAACCAAATGGTGTCGCAGCATTTCCCAAGCCAAACATATTAGCTATTATATTAGAACTTATATAACTTAATGATTCGTGATTTTTAGGTATTTCAGGAAAAATATATTTTAATAAAATAGATATTTTACTAGATAATTTTTTAAGTAATCCTGATACTTCAGCTATTTTGGCAATTCCTAACCATAAAGCCATAACAGGAAATATTTTAATTATCATATCAAAAGATGTTTTAGTGCTATCTAAAATAGCATTATTAACAACCTCAATATTATTATTTGATAAACAATATAAAATTCCTACTATTATAAAACAACCCCATATTTTATTTACCATAGATTACTAAACCACCTTTTAATTTTATCAAAAAAACTTAAATTTTCTTTTTTCTTAATAAAAATATCTTCTTCATGAACTTTTTTGTCATTAATTATTACTTCAACTACTCCTACTTTATCATTATCATTATAATTTTGTTTTTTTTCTAATTTAAAATTTAATAATACTTTATTATCGATATTTTCTAAGGTATAATTAAAACTATTTTTAATATAAAGAGTATCTAAATAATAATTTTCGTCAATTATATTTATTTCTCCTTCTTTTAAAATATTATAATTTGTATAATTAGCAAATGCTTCTTCAAATAAATTTATGTGATCAGCAAAATCATTACCATCGTTTAAAGTGACAACTACTAAATTAATATCATCTTTCGAAGCAGTAGTTACTAATGTTCTTTTAGCTATTTCAGTAAAACCAGTTTTGCCACCTGTTATATAATCGTAGCTATGTAACAATTTATTTTTATTAATCCACGAATAATAATTCATATTAGTTCTTAAAGTATATTTTTTAGTACTAACTATTTTTCTATATGTTTCATTTTTCATTGCGTAACTAGTTAATAATGCCATATCATATGCTGTGGATAAGTTGCCACCATTCTCATCCAAACCGTGAGGATTATTAAATTTACTATTTTTCATCCCGATTTCCACAGCTTTTTTATTCATCATTGTAACAAAGTTATCGACACTACCACCAACATAATTAGCTATAGCCAAAGATGCATCATTGCCACTTCGTAACATTAAACCATATAATAACGATTCTAACGTTATTTCTTCTCCTTGTTTAATATAAATACCCGAACCATATGCTTTAGTTATTTCTTCGCCAATCGTAACAACATCATTTACATCTTTATTTTCAATAGCTACTATGGCAGTCATTATTTTTGATATAGACGCTACACCTCTTATATCATTCATATTATTAGAATAAATAACATTTAAACTATCCATATCCATTAATACTGTACTAGTGGCACTACTAGAATAAGCTTTTACACTAATTGGAATTAACAATATTAAAAACAACAACTTCTTCATACACTTCACCTATAAAATAGTATGAAAAAAAGTCTAAATATAGACTTAAATTTCTTTTTTCCACAATCCGTGTTTATTGCAATATGCATATATGATGGAACCTTTTTCATAATCGAATACTACTTTTGGTTCATCATTTGGTTTTAATAAATATTTGACAATTTTATTACCTTATTTGTGCAAAAAAAATTTCTCTAAGTAGGATATTATATATACTTTGTCATTTTAATATTTCATTTTTAACTCTTTTAATACTCAATTATAAAGTTTAAAAATAATATAATTGTTTTACATTTAATATAATACTAAGTTCATTAATTAACAATTACATCATCGATTAAAAATAATTACAATTAATCATTTATTTATAAATATTTATTTGTTCTTTAAAATAATTATTTAATTGTTCATTTACACAATATACATAACATCCTTTAATTCCTCTTGTCAGTAATACTCTATATGTATTTTTTATTATCGTATTAGATATTTCTCTTGCCATTATCTCATTTTCTTTATACATTTTTTTTATGCCTTTAAACGAAGGATCCGAAGATGCGTGTTTTTGAAAATTTGTACATACCTTACTATCTTCATAAAATAAATCTTCTCCGATAATTACCCCAACATAATCAAATTCTAATCCTTGTACTGAATGAATACATCCTGCTTCATTTACTGAATCATCTATTGCAAAAGTTTGTTTTGCACCTAAATTCCAACTTATTCCATATTCTCCAATTTTAATATCGTGATAATTTGTATTATCAATTTCATTTTTATTCCATTCCCAACAATAACCAGCTAAAATTCTCGATTTATTATTTTTGATATTATTTGTTTTTATTAATGATTCTAATTCTTGTGGACTATCGCATATAGTTATGTCGTAATTTATTTTTCCATCATAATTATTAGTAGTACCTAATAAATAATCAATAAATTTTAGATAATTATCCGAACCATTACATCTAAACTGAGATTCTAATTTTAATTCCATTATATTAGCATTTAGATATGTACTCCATTTTTTTATTTCATTTATTGTTCCAATATCGTTTAAATGAACTTGTTGTCTTTCATCGATAAAAAATATTGAAGACTTTGATGAATAAATTATCTCTTTTATTTGGTTTTCACCATAGTTATTAAATAATCCAGATTTTTCAGTTAGACAATGAGCTTCGTCTACTATTAAAACATCAAAAATATCCTCTTTTGTAGCAGTATAAGCACTAGATGTTTTAAATAAATTATCTATGCTAGTTTTATTTAAAGTTCCTTTTAATTTTGCCCCATAAATTACTCGCGGTGCTGTGTTTCTTGATACATATTGACATAATTTTCCTTGGTTGGTTAAATTTGCTAATAAATTTATTGCTATTACTGATTTTCCAGTACCTGGTCCACCTTCGACTATAATTACAGTTTTTTCTTCTTTTTTGATTTCCGATAATATTTTATCATAAATTATCATCTGATTATCTATTAAATTAAATTCTTTATTTCCTTTTAATAATTTATCTATGTTTTCTTGTAAACTTTTAGACGGTAATAATTTACTACTATCAATTTCTTGAATTATAGATAAATTATCACCATAACAAAATTTTTTATTTATAAATTCAATTAATTTATTTTCATCGTTTTTAAAAAATATCGATACTTCTTTAATTAATTCTGAAAATTTATCATCTAATATTGGATCAGTATTATTAGATACATAATTATGCAAAATAGAACAAGCATCTACAATAATGTTATTTTCTTGGATATTTTGATTAAAATCTTTCAATAGCATTTTGTATGACCAAGCCTGGTACGATGGATGAATAACTTTTTTTAATCCATTTCCAACATACGTTTCTAATAATATTTCACTATCTTTAACTTCATTTACTTTTGACCATTGTTTCAATTCAATAATTAGTATATTTTTCTTATTTTCATAATTATATCCACATAAAATAAAATCTACTCTACTTGATGTCATTGGAAGATTATATTCTAATACAACTGTACAATCTTTGGGAATACTAGATTGTTGTAATACTTCACTCATATATTTCAAAGAATTTTCCCAAGATTTTTTTTCTGATGATGTAGTCCCTTCATATAGTTCTTTTTGTTTCATATTTTCTAAAATATATGAAATTTTATTGTTATTTATATCATTGATAAAATCATTAATTGTCGAACTATACAAAATCATATTACTTCCTCCTTAATTTTCTTTGTAAGTTTTCGCAACTATATGTTAAATATTCACCTGTTATAAATGATGTGGAGTCAAATTTTTTTAAAATTTCATCAGAGAATTCTTTAGACCAACTTTGATTAGTATATCCCATAATTTTTTGATAAGTTCCAATGCTTTGTAAATATTTCAAAAACATTTCATATAAATTAAATGACATCATAAATCTATTTCTACTTGCTTTTAATGGATATAATCCAGCTCTCATTACTATATCGTCAATTTCTTCAATACTAAATCTTCCGATTGCTTTATCATCACAAAAAACTTCCGACAAATATGCTTTTCCAGGTACTGAAAATAATATTTTTCCTCTATCTGTTAGTATATCTTTTGCTTTTTTTAGTGCTTCAATTGGATCATCCATATGATGTAATACATAACTAAATATAATAATAGCATAATTTCCTTTTTTTCCAAAAATCATAACTATACCTGAAAGGCATAGTTTGCACTAGCCCTAAAAGGGCAAAATATTAGCTAGCCATTTTAAAACGGCTGGCTTTCATTTTATTCAAGCCTCAATGCACCTTTCTCCTAGCTACCCTTTAAAAGGGTTTTTATATTCTTTTTTCATCATTTTATCTTCTATTTGATCTTCTTTTTCTTGTTCTTGTATATATTTTTTTATTGTTGCTTCATTTAAACCTACTGTACTTACATAATATCCTACTGCCCAAAAATTTTTATTTCCTAACTTATATTTTAAATTTGCATGTCTTTCAAAAAGCATCATTGTACTTTTTCCTTTCAAATATCCCATAAAACTTGATACACTCATTTTTGGTGGTATTGATAGTAGCAAATGTACATGGTCAGGCATTAAATGTCCTTCTATTATCTTCACACCTTTATATTGACATAATTTTCCTATAATTTCACTTAAGTCATCTCTTAATTTATAATATATCATTTTTCTTCTATATTTTGGTATGAAAACTATATGATACTTGCACATCCATTTGGTATGTGTTAAACTATTAGCTATAGAGCGTCACTCCTTTCTGCTATAATTGAGGCCTGAACACCTAAATTATAGCAGATGTGCCGCTCTTTTTCTATAAGTTTTTAACTCTCACGCGTATAACGCGTGGTTTTTACTTCCTACGCTCCGCGTTGGAAGCTTTCTAAAGATTAATAAAAACAACTAATCATTAGTTAGTTATTTTCTAAATCTATTTTTATTTCTTCAATTATATGCCCAATATTCCTTCACCAGCATATTTACTCATATCAAAGAAATTATCATTTATAGGAATCCATTCTAGTTTATTTACTTCTTCAATTAACCTTACATCATTTTTTAAAATTCCATAATAAACTTCTAATTCTTTATCCCATTTAGTATATGTTAAATTCATAAAATGGATTAATTCCACATCATTTTTCTTTATATTAGTTTCTTCTTCTAATTCTCTATATGCCTCATTTAGTCCATCATATTCTTTTTCTATTTTTCCGCCTACTAAATTGTACATACCTATATATGGTTCTTTTGTTCTTTTACACATCAATGTATTTTCAATTTTTTTATCAAATATAACAATTACATTCATTTTTTTCACAGATATTACCTCCATACCAATTATACTACTTTATATTAAATATAACAATAATAAATTTTATGTAATATTATGACATTGTAGTGATACAATTGATGTGAAACAATTTGTATATAAAAATAGTGATTCAAGGAGTATAATTGAGTTGAAAACAA
>CALVSP010000049.1 GCA_944359065.1 uncultured Bacilli bacterium | reverse complement strand
GCAGCATTGATTATGTTGGGTTCAGCTACAACTGTAAGCTGTTATATCATGGCGAGAAGCATGAATCATGATGGTAATTTGACTGCTGGAACAGTAATGCTAACAACTCTTGGAAGTGCGTTTTCATTGACTTTCTGGTTATATATACTAAAATGTTTGAACCTAGTATAATAGAATTAAAATCTAAATTGGTTGCCATTTTTATTTGGCTTATATATTTTTAAAATAGTTGAATGGTATCTAGTTTATGTATATCTTTAAGAAATAGATAGCGTTTATTCATGTATTTAAAGGCGGTATTATCTACCGCCTTTTTTATTTGTATATAATATAAATTAATACTTATTTAGTAATTTACTTCATTGTATATTTTCTGCTATACGTTCTAACATTTCAGATAAACGCCAAAATCCATTATTTCTACATTCGGATGCTTTTTTTTGAAGAATATTAATTTTTTCATCTAATGTTGCATTAAAAAGATTAAATATTTTAATATAATTATTTGATGATTCAATATTATTTTTATAAGCATCTATTAATATCTTAGAATTAAGAGTTTCTATTAAAGTAGCAATTTTTTTGTTAATAAAAAATCCATCTTTATCACTTGGTATATTAATAAGTAATGTTCCTATATAATATAAAGTAGCAGAATAAATATCTTTTTTCTTACCTAAAGATAAAACATTATTTATCCATTCACACAATGAATCAATATTTATAAAATCTTTTTTTATAGCGTTATCAATATTTATATTTGTTAATAAATTTTGATAAACATGTCTTTCATTAAAATCAATAGGACTGTATATTTTTTCTAATAGATTTATATAATATTTGGAAGATGTTAATAATTTCTTATCAAAATATTCGATTTGTATTTTTGAAGAAAAAATTGTAGCTTTTAAAGATATAATTAATAGTTCTTCTAATAATTCTAGATTTGAACAATGAGTAATTAACCAAGATATAAGTTTTTTTAGATAATAATCTAAATTTCCTTCTCGTATAGTATCGATATCCATATTTTTTAAAGCATTACTAATTTTCAAATATGAAGTCTCTTTATTATTATTTATTATTAATATTACAAAAATCTGAATAATATCAGCAAATCTATTAGCTTGCATTAAATTATCAATGATATCGTCTATAATCAAATAATTATTGGATTTAGTAAGAGAAAAGAGATTAGTATTTTCCCAATAATATAATTGAGCATTTTTTGACAAGCTATTAATAGTATTTAATAAGTCTTTGTCTAAGTAAACCCATCGTAATATTTTTGCTTTGTCTAAATCGTTGGCTAAGGATTTTAGAATTATGTGAAATATATGTTCATTATTTAATATACCATGATATAAATATTTTTGAGTATTATCATAATCTCTTAAAAATATATCTACAAATGTTATTGCATCATCATCTGTAATGAAATCACTCAAATATGAAAATATGCTACAAGGATTTTCTACTTTTTTTGCGAATTCTATAATACCGTCTAATCCTGAAGAATGATAGATATTTTGTATAATACTTTTTTGTTGGATAGAAAGTTTGTTGTTGTTAATATCATCTGAATAAATCATATCAGCAGAATTAGTGAAATATAAATACTTTTCTATTTTAGAAGTATCTGGTATTGATTCATCAAGAATTTTATTTAAGGTATCTAAATTTAGATTAAGATTGTGAGTGTTATCTTTTTCATAAAAATATTTTTTCTATAGATAAGTATTTTAGATTTTAACCATAATAAATATTTATCTTTTATATTAAATGAATCTAAATTTTTAGAAAGTATCTGTATTAAATTTTCAAGTTGTCTATTATCTGAAGTATAATATTCTTCTTGTAATAATATAGATAGTCTATTAACATTATTTGTTGCTTTTTTAAATAATAGATTGTAAAAGAAATTTGTAGTATCAAGGTCTAAATTAAAATAATCAATATTATTAATATCAATTTTTTTTAAGTATTTGAATTGTATAGGACTTATAGTAGTTGTAAAATATCCTATTATTTCTAATAATAGATTCCATGCCAAGTTATCATTTATTTTAGATAAGTCGTTAAGAATAAATTCAATTTGTTCAAAATTTCTATTTTTTATAGTGACGATTCTTATTAATGCTGCAAGATATTTTAAACAATTTTCATCATATTGGCTTAAAGTGAATAAATTTTTGATTGATAAATTTAAATATCTATCATAAAAACCTAATGAAATAATATTATTTATTAATATATAGTATTTATCACAATTAAAATTAGTTGATATTTGAGAAATCTTGGAAGATAATTTTATTGATAAATACTCTAAGAAAAGAGAAGGATAAATTTCTATAACAAATGATATATTATTTTTTAAGATAGTATATAAATCTTCATAATCATAAGTAAAAAATTTAGATATTATTTTGTTTTTTATACCTTCTTTATCTCTTGGATTTAAAAAATTATACTTATATATCATAGCAGAGAAAAATTCTAATATATGAATTCTTAATGTATAGGAATATCCATCGTTTTTATTAAAATTTTTAAAGATATTATCGAGTGTCTTATTTAATAAATTATAAATATAATCGATTTTAAATTTACTAGATATTTCTTCAAAATTATCTATATTATTTGCAAATGTCCATTCTGATAATTGATATTGTATTTGTGCAGGATATTGTTTTTGTAAAGATAATATAAAGTTTTTAAAATCACTATAAGTTCTGTTTGATAATGTTTCTATTAATTCTATATCTTTGGGATATCGCTCATTCCATGAACCTAACATACAAGCAACTATAAATACTGGAATAGAAGAATCACTATCTTGAGATAAATAAATAGGTTCTAAATTAGTAAAATATTGATTATTTCTTTCAATAGCAGACAATAATGCTATTCTGTCTTTTTGAAAAAGCACTTTATTTTGACTTCCAGTTCTACCAAAGGATTGACCTTGTAATACTATATTATTTTCTTTGTTATTATTTATACAGCTTAATTTAACTTCATATATATATTGGTTATTTTTAGTAGATGGAATGTAAATATATCCAAATGTTTTTTCTTTATAAGATATAGAACCTGTTTCAATAATAGGCTGTGGTGTTATATGTGTAGTTATCCATGTTTGATAACTAGCATCATCGAGCATCTGTTTATCTTTAGGTAATC
Source organism: uncultured Bacilli bacterium (assembly GCA_944359065.1). GTDB lineage: Bacteria > Bacillota_I > Bacilli_A > RF39 > UBA660 > Faecisoma. Next base: position 6,359 of record CALVSP010000049.1, on the reverse strand, counting down.
CCATTAATTCAAGTTTATCTGTTACACCGATTATAATAAATTTATCTTTTTCAAGAGCTTCTTTTGAATTTAAAAAAGCTATAATATCTTTTATAAATGCAGGTTTTTTTTCTTTAAAATAAGGTATTTGTTTATAATCTAAGTAATTAGATTCATTAGGTAAGTTTTTTAATATATTTATAATTTTATCTTCTATAAAATTCATAAAATATTACTCCTTATAATAATTAATAAAAGTATTATAACATAAAAAATACACCTCAAAGGTTAATGAAAATAACTTTTAAGGTGTATCTTTTTATATGGTATTTTATTTAGAAGAGGCAAGATAGTTATCTAGGGTTTCTTGGGCATGTTTGGCTAATTGGCTATTAACTTTTGCATCTAAAGTATTGATTATATCTTGTAATTGAGTTTTGCTAAGTCCTGCATTGATACCAATATTTAGATGGGATAAAAGTTGACTTTCTGTTCCATTCATACTTGCTAAAGCAGAGATTGTAGCAATTTCACGTTCTGGATAAGTCAAGATATCGCGAGCAAATAAATCACCGAAGAGATGTGCTTTCAACATGTAATCAATGCCAGAAGAACTAGCAATATTCACTGGTGCTCCTGCTAATTGAGTTTGAACTCTAGTACCTAGAGCTAAAATATCTGTATTTGCTGGTAATGGTGTTGCATCATTGCCTATAGTGTCATGAATATTTTTGCTTTGTCGTTCGGATAAAACTTCATCTACAGTAGCAAGACCATTTAAGGCACGAGGAAAACCACAATAAGCATAGAGATGAACCATTATTTCTTTTGTTTCGTTGATAGTTAATCCATTATCTAAGCCTTCATTTACAGCTGTTTTTAAATTATTTAAATCTCCAGTAGCTGTATAGGAAGCGATAGGAATGATAGCTTGCTGTTTTGCTGTCAAAGAACCAGCTTGATAATTAGCAAAACTAGAACTTATGCCTAAGAATAAAACACTACAAAAGGTCAATATAGATAATAAGTATTTCATAAATATCCCTCACTTTTAAATGAATTTTATTAAAGGTTATAGCCTATTTGATATGCTTGATTAGGGAATTCTGTACGTTCAATGATAGGACGAGAGCCACAACCAATGGCTAAAACTTTGCCGATATCTTGCCATTCCATATAACGCACTAGCGTTTCATAATGATGAACTAAAGCTTCCATAGTCCAATCAGCACTATTATAAGCAGTTGCCATTAAAATTGATTTTTTACGATGCAAGGAGCCTGTACGTGAATAAAATCTATCAACAACAGTTTTTATTTGTGCAGACATACCATAATAATAAAGAGGTGTAATTAAAACAATTAAATCAGCACCAATTAATTTTGGCATAAGTGTTTGTTCAATAGCATCATTTTGAATACAAGGCCCATTCATACCACAATGGTCACAACCTTGGCAAGGATGAATATCTTCAAATGCAGAATTAAAACGAAAGACTTCATGTCCAACACTTGTTGCTCCTTCGATAAATTTATTAGCTAATAAAGCTGAAGTTCCTGCTTTATGAGGACTACCTGTAATAACTACAATTTTCATTTTATTTTCTCCTATATGATCATTAGCATTAGCTGTTGTTTCAGGTTTATTTGTCAATGCAGATAATCCACAACCACTCAAAAATAGAGTCAATAAACCTGAGCCACTTAATTTGATAAAATCTCTACGGTTCATGATAAATAACCTCATTGATTAGGCATAGCTTCAATAGTTACTGTACCTGATAGCTCGGATACTATATCTTCACCAGAAATAACATGGCCTAATTCATATAAATCATTGTTAGCACGGAAATCATCATAGAAAATAACAACATCTCCCCATGGCTCATAATAAGCTAAAGTTCCGATTTTTGGTGTGGCTTTAGGTGTGCTTTCTGTATTTAATTTATTAGATGGATAGAATATTTTTTCATTTGTACTATAATCTTTTAAATCTATGGATAGTGGTAATTGATTATATAAATCATTAGCAGCTGGACTATTATTTAATTCGATTTCAATAGTTTGATTATTAGTAGTTGTTAATTTTATAATTTTAGTTTGTGTTGAAGTTGATGACGATGTAGTTTCAGTTGCTGTTTTTACATTAGTATTAGTTGTAGTATTATCTTGAGTTGGTTTTACTTGAGCATTGCAAGCCGTTAGAGAAAAGGTCATTAATAATAAACTTAGCAGTAAAAAGATTTTTTTCATGATAATAACCTCCTGTATGTTTATTTTTTATCTAATTTATATAAAATATGTGATAAAATACAATCTTTTGTTTGAAGATTTAGAAAGCTTTTTCGTAAATAGTTAGATGAAATTATGAAAGTAGCTACGATAGATAAGTAATCCACAAGAAATGATAGTAAAGATTGAGATGGATTAAAATATACGAAATTATTTTGTAACAACATATATGAAATTAAATCGTAATGTATAAAGTTATTTAATCCATAGAGAAAGATTATCCATAAAATTAATTTAGAATTTAGCAAATAAGATAATTTATTTTTTGTATGTTTAGTTATTAGATTATAAAAAATTTGCCAATGTAATCCTATATGCATAGATATTAAAATAAAACCCCAATAAGCTGACAGTAAATGCAATGTACGAGCAAAATTGATTAAATTGGGAAAAGAGATTTTTAGAAATAGTGGGATATAATCTAAAAATATAAGACTACTGATAATTAATCCAAACATAGTTAAGAAAGTGAGTAGATTAATTATTAAAATAAATGAATTATAAAGTGTGTATTTTAAAGATATTATCTTAGCAAAGTAATTTTTTTGTAATATACAATGAATTATAAATCCTATGCAAAGGATAATGCCTAAATATTCATGCCACTTTGTACCTATTAATGAATATGACATACATAATAATAGTAGTATGAACATGATGATATCTAAGACAATTTTTGATTTAAATTTTAAAGTCATAAGCTACTCCTTTCTTAGAATTCAAGTGATAATTCAATTAAAATGATTATAAAATATTTATTTTAGTTAACCATTTATGAATATCTGTATTTGAAGCAGTGCTATCATAAGAAGCTAATCCTGTGAGAATTTTTGATTGAGGACATAATTTCTTTATATCTTGAGGAATATGACCGAAGCCACCTCCACCATGAGTACAGAATGGAACGATTTCTTTATTTGTTAGATGATTTTGATTTTGCATAATGAAAGTGAGTATAGGTGGTGCAATAGTACTCCACCAATTAGGTGAACCAATAAAAATAGTGGAATATTTATTTAAATCTATTTGAATATCTTTGATGTCAGGTTGATAGTTTTGAGAAATTTCATGCTTAGCTTGATTGACAACTGCATTATAGGCTTGGGGATAAGGTTTTTGTGGAATAATTTCTAAACAATCAGCATGAAGTTGTTCGGCAATAATTTGTGCCATTTTGCGTGTATTACCAGAATGAGAATAATAAACTATTAATGTATTAGACATATAAATACCTTCTTTTATAAAAATTTTTAATATAAATTTATTTATCTATTAAATTTTCTTGTGATTGAGGATATCTTGCACCTTGAAGATTGATTGAATTTAAATGTTTGTTAATCATGGATAATTCTTCAGCAGAGAATTTTACATTTATACTATTGATATTTTCTTGTAGTCGAGAAACTTTTTTAGTTCCAGGAATAGGTACTATCCAAGGTTTTTGAGCTAAAAGCCAACCAAGAGCAATTTGTGCAGGTGAAACTTGTTTTTCTTGTGCTAATTTTTGCACATATTCGATTAAAATATAGTTGTGATTTAAATTTTCGCTATTGAAACGAGGTATTTGACTGCGAAAATCATCTTTAGCAAAATGAGTATCTTTATTAAATCGTCCTGTTAAAACAGCTTTACCTAAAGGACTGAAAGGAACAAAGCCGATATTAAGTTCCTCAAGCGTAGGTAATAATTCTTTTTCAACTTCACGATACCACATGGAATATTCACTTTGTACAGCAGTTACAGGGCAGATAGCATGAGCTTTACGGATAGTCTTTACACTAGCTTCAGATAATCCCCAATGCAAAATCTTACCTTCTTTGATTAAATCTTTCATAGTTTCCGCTACTTCTTCAATAGGAGTTTGCGGGTCAACACGATGTTGATAATATAAATCAATGTAATCTGTTTGCAATCGTTTTAAAGAGCCTTCAAGTGCATTACGAATATCTTTAGGTTTACTAGAAAGAGCTACTGGTCGATTAGCATTATCCATTTTGTGAGCTAAATCAAAACCGAATTTTGTAGCGAGAACAATTTGGGAACGATATGGTTTTAATGCTTTGCCTAGTAATTCTTCATTTGTATATGGGCCATATACTTCAGCTGTATCAAAAAAGTTAATACCTAAATCAACGGCTTGCTGTAATACGAAGATAGCTTCATTTTCAGGAAGATATGGCGGATAACTTTGAGTAAATCCCATACAGCCTAAACCTAAAGCAGATACTTTTAATTTATCTTTACCTAAATATCTATAGTGCATAATTATTTCTCCTTTATTGTAGATTATCTATTATTGAATGAATTTAATATTGTGTAAGCGATAAACTTCGTTTATATCGTGTAAATCAAGAATGATGCTATGTTTTTTATCTAATTGAGTAAGAGCATCTAATTCTTCTGCTGTTAAAGTAAAATTATTTAGTTGTATATTTTCTTGAAGATGTGTATAATTTGTAGATTTAGGAATACTGATGATATTATTTTGTCTTAGCCATTTTAAAATAATTTGTGCTGTAGTTTTGTTATATTTTTTAGCTAAAGAAATCAATAGAGGATTTTCAAAAATTTTTTCTTTGCCTTCAATAAATGGAGCCCATGCCATAGGTTTTATATCATATTTTTTCATGAGTTTTAATAATTCTTGTTGTTGACAAAGTAAATGAAATTCTATTTGATTAATTGCTGGTATAATATTATGACTTAAAATCAAATCAACTAATCTATCTGGTAGAAAATTGCAAACGCCAATAGCTTTTATTTTTCCAGAAGCGTATAATTCTTCCATAGCTTGCCAACTGCCATGGTAATCACCAAAAGGCATATGAATAAGATATAAATCTAAATAATCTGTTTGCAAATTTTCTAATGTTTTAGCAAATGATTGTTTTGTTTTTTGGTAACCAGCATCTTGTATCCAAACTTTAGATGATATGAAAATATCTTCACGAGGAATTTGACTTTTTTTGATTGCATTGCCAACGGCTTTTTCGTTGCCATAACAAGCAGCTGTATCTATTAAACGATAGCCTATTTTTAAAGCATTTAATACAGTATGTTCACATTCGTCAAGATTGTTTATTTGATATACACCTAATCCTGTAAGTGGTATTGTTACTTGGTTATTTAATGTAAGTTTATCCATCTGTAAGTACCTCGGTTTATAATTTAATCTTAATCCTTGTAGCTAACTCTAAGTCAATAATTTTTTTATTATTTAGTATATTTATGTTCGATTTTGTAACGAAGATAATTTAAGCGTTCTAATTGTTTTTCACGGAAATGGATTTCATCAAGAAGTTCATTGCGTTTTTTATTTAAACTATATAGTTGTAATTTATCACTATGATTGTTTTTATCGAGCAATAAACGCATATAATTTTCAATTTCTTCAATATTAAAGCCTATATCATGTAAGGTCATGATTAAACTTAGATTTTCTAAATCACTATCATCATATTGCCATGAACCCATGACTTTTTTTACTGCATTACATAACCCCCATTTTTCATATTCGTGTAAGATTTCTAGGGGAATATTATAATGTTTACTTGCTTCATCAATTGTCATTTTAATACTTCCTTATTTCGTTTTTATTGAATTTAATAATTAAGTATTTTATTTTGCAAAATAAAAATGTAGGTATTCTATTTCTTTGAACACCTACATTTTAATATATTTATTTAATTATGACTAATACTTATATTTAATAATAAATAATGCTTTTTAAGCATTTTTAATACTTTGGATAAAATGAGACATAGTTTGTGAATATATATGATTTTTCTTCCAAATGAGTACAGCACCAGTTTTTATTTCTGGGTATAAAGGTATAAATTTTAATTCATGGTAAAAATCACCAAGATTAAGATTAAAACAAAGGGCTATACCTATTTGATGTTTTACCATATTAGCAGCATTTAAAATTAAGTTATACGTTGCTACAATGTTTAATTTTTCTGGAGAATTATTAAACCAATTAATTAATTCATTTTGTACGGCTGTGCGTTTAGCAATGATTAGTGGTTCATTGATTAAATCGTCAGGTGTGATAAATGTTTTTTGAGCTAATCTATGTTTTTCATGGAC
>CALVSP010000048.1 GCA_944359065.1 uncultured Bacilli bacterium | reverse complement strand
AATTTTACTTGAAACTGGCGAAAAAATGAGTGTGCGGGATTTATTTAAAGGAGTGGCTATTGCATCTGGAAATGATGTGGCAGTAACCAAAAAGCAGTCGCTAGTTATAAGCGAAGAAATAATAATATAACTACTTTTAAACCTTATGTTTTAAAGTATTATTATAAGCTTTATATTTAAGCCATGTATATGGCTTTTTTATTTTGGAGGTGTAAAAATGTCAGTTTTTAAAATAGAGAAAAATAGTAATTATACAGTTATGTCTAATTATCATTTAAGAGATCATAATTTATCATACAAAGCAAAAGGATTGTTATCATTTATGCTTAGTTTGCCTGAAGACTGGGACTATTCATTAGCAGGGTTATGTTCAATTAGTAAAGAAGGTAGAGATGGTATAAGATCTATCCTAAAGGAATTGCAAGAACACCATTATTTAGAAATAGAAAAAGTAAGAGGAGATAAAGGGTATTTTGAATATAATTATTTGATTTATGAAGTACCTCATTTTATAGAACTTGATAATGATAAAAATTATCCAGATACGGAAAATCCACACCTGGATAATCCAGATGTGGAAACGCCTACACAAATAAATACTAATATAATAAATACTAAAAAACAAATAGATAAAGATGATAAAACGGAAATATCATCTTTTTTTGTGCCAGAAGAACACAACAGATTAACTCTTGAACTAATTGATAGTGGCTATATAGACGAGAATGATATTCAAATTTTTTATTATGATGATTTATTTAATAATCTTCTTGAAGAAAATTCATATAAAGATTTAATTCAAATAATTCATTACATTGTACCTAGAGTAATAAATAAAAAATTTAAAGATGAAGATGGGAATCCAATAAAAAATAAATTTGGTTACTTTAAAAACTCAATAACTTGGAATATTAAAAAGTTAAATTTAGATATTGATGACTTATGGAGTTATGATGATTTATTGGATTTAGAAAAATAATTATTTTTTTAATATTTCATCCATAGATATTTTATGGTTATAACAAATTGTAAATAGAGTCATTGTAGTTATCAAAAATTTACCATTTTCATAGCCACTATATGTTGCTTGAGAAATCATACATTCATCAGCAATATCTTGTTGAGTAATATTTAATTTAACTCTGATAGTTTTAAGTCTATTACCAATTTTGGTTTTGTTTGCTTTTTCTAATTCAATGTAGTTATTTGTTTTAGATAAACCTGTAACATAATTTGCAGAAAATTTATATAAATTGCAAAATCTAATTAGTTTAGGTAACGGCATGGTATCGTGATTATTTTCCCAACCAGTAACAGTTTTTCTTGATACCCCTAAAACATTACCTAGTTCTTCTTGTGTTATTTCTAATTCTTCACGACAATGCTTTAAATTATTCATTATCAACATACTTATCACCAATAATAATTTTCTCATTAAAATGATAAGTATTAATAAAACGCTGGGTTATTTTATAAAATGGTGTTATAATTATTAAAGTAGTTTAGGGTAATAGAGAAGGAGCAGATTTATGAAAAAAGAAATAGAGAAATTCAATTCTAAAAAAATAGCCCAAAATATTACAAATACAGTAGAAGCAGATTTATTTAAAATAATGGAAGTTTTGGATTTTGATTTTAATGAAGTTATTTCTAATGTGAATAATTTACCAGAAAAAAGTAGAATTGATGTAATGAGTATATTAATTAATGACTCACTAAAAGAATTACAAGAAAAATTAGATATTGCAGAATATTCTAAAGTTATTAGATATGTTGATGATGTTACAGATTATTATAAAAGCAAGAAAGATGACTTTGAATCAATAATTGAGGAATGCGATATGATAGCTGATGATATTTTATATAAAGTTATGGGACATAAAGATAGAAAACTTGAATTACCAGTAGATGTTTCTATTATTGAAAAATATTGTTTTTCTACAGAAATAAAAAAAGAGCAATTTTATGATGCTCTTATGTGGATAGCATTAAGATATATTGCAACCTTACAATATCTAAAATATAATAACTGGAAAAATAAGTATAACGAAGAAAATAATATAGAAGTAGTAAATTAGCAGTACCACCCTAAACTATTAAATAGGTATTATTTTAATACTTATTTTTTCATAAAAAAATCGTCTCTATACTAGCAGACGATCTACTACACAGCCAAACTTCGACTGTATCAGATAAACACGATACTGCATACTGCTTTTGTGTCATCTGACTATTTAATATTAGCATATATTATTAACTATTTCAACAAATTTTAAATCATTACATTAATGTAATATAAAGTAAGTGTAAAACATGGTATAATTATATATGAAATGTGGTGGTTATTTTGAAAACAATCATGATAGTCGAAGATGAAAAATCAATAAGAGATGAACTTAAAACACTTTTAGAAACATCTGGATATAAGGTTATCTTATTGGAACGATTTGATAATACTTTAGAGGATATATTAAAGAGTAAATTTGACTTGCTACTATTAGATATTAATTTACCTAAAATGAATGGTGAAACTTTATTAAAAGAGTTTAGAAAACAGTCTAATATCCCAGTAATTATGGTAACAAGTAGAGTTGGAGAAACAGATGAAGTATTGTCTATGAGTTATGGGGCAGATGATTATATAACAAAGCCTTATAATCCAACAATTTTATTATTAAGAATATCTAATATTTTCAAAAGAATGGAAAAAAGTACAGACTTTCTTACCTATGATGATATAAAAGTATATCAAGGTAAAGGGATTTTAATGAAAGGCGAAGAAATATTAGATTTAACTAAAAATGAAATGATTATATTTTCTTATTTATTAAATAATCGCTCTAATATAGTAACTCGTGATGAATTAATGACAGAACTATGGAATAACGAAGAATATATTAACGAAAATGCTTTGACCGTAAATATAAGCAGATTAAGAGCAAAACTAGAATCTTTTGGAATAGAAAATGCAATTGAAACGAGAAAGGGACTAGGGTATAAGTTGTTATGAAATTTAGTAAATATGTTTTTGATAAATGGTTAGAGATATTATTTGCTTTATTCGGATATTTCATTGTTCTAATGATGCTATTTGCTTTTAAAATTTCAAAAGAAGTTATTATAGGAATAACAGTAGTATTTTTGTTATTCTTCATTATGATAATTTTAACTGGGTATATTAAAAGAAGAAGATTTTACACTAATTTAATAAATAATGTAGATAAACTAGATAAAAAGTATCTTGTTTTAGAAATGTTAAATGAGCCATCTTTTTATGATGGAAAAATACTATACCAAGTATTATATGAAATTAATAAATCAATGAATGAAAATGTCAAAGATTTAGAAATAAGTTTGAATGATTTTAAAGAATATGTGGAACTTTGGATACATGAAATAAAACTTCCTATTTCTAGTTTAGTTTTAATGAATCATAATCATAAAACAAATGTAGATAAAAAATATGATGAGCAAATAAGAAGAATAGATGATTATGTGGATCAAATCCTTTATTTTGTTAGAAGCGAGAATGCTGAAAAAGATTATTTAATTAAAGACACCAGTTTGAAAAAAGTAATTAATTCAGTAGCCATGAAAAACAAAAATGATTTATTAGAAAGAAATATTAGTTTTGAAGTAGAACTATCTGATATAAAAGTATTAACAGATTCAAAATGGCTAGAATTTATCGTGAATCAAGTTGTTAGTAATAGTATGAAATATACTAAAGATAATAATAGCATTATTAAAATTAGTGCTGTGGAAACTTCAAAACAAGTAGATTTAATTATTTATGATAATGGTATTGGAATACCAGAGAAAGATATTAAAAGAGTATTTGAAAAAACATTTACAGGAGAAAATGGTAGAGCTACTTCTAAATCAACTGGTATGGGGCTTTATATCGTAAAAAAATTATGTAGAAAATTAGGTCATAAAGTTAGGATTGAATCTAAAGAGGGAGAATATACAAAGGTTGTTATATCTTTTGCAAAAAATGATTTTTATAAAATAGGGGATTAATAAGTATTATTAGTATTACGAAATTGTAATGTTCTGTAATATTAGAATAACGACAAAGTCCCTTTTTTGTCATAAAATTAGTAGCAGAAAGGAGAATTTTTATGGAAAATATTTTAAAGATTGATAAAGTTGAAAAATATTACGGTAGTAGATCTAGTCTTACCAAAGCAATTGACAATATCTCATTTGAAGTAGATAAGGGTGAGTTTGTTGCTATCATGGGTGCAAGTGGATCTGGAAAAACAACTCTTTTAAATTGTATATCTACAATAGATAGAGTAACAAGTGGACACATCTATGTAGATGGAGAAGACATTACAAAATTAAAGGGTAATAAATTAAATAAATTTAGAAGAGAAGAATTAGGTTTTATTTTTCAAGACTTTAATTTACTTGATACTCTGACTGCTTATGAAAACATTGCTTTAGCACTTTCTATTCAAAATGTAAGTGCTAGTGATATTGCAAAAAGAATTGATAAAGTTGCAAAGGAACTTGATATTAAGGATGTTTTAAAGAAATATCCATATCAAATGAGTGGAGGACAAAAGCAAAGAGTAGCATCAGCTAGAGCAATAATTACAAATCCAAAACTTGTTTTAGCAGATGAGCCAACAGGAGCATTAGATTCTAAATCAGCAAAAATGTTACTTGAAAGATTTACATATTTAAACAAAGAATTAATGGCAACAATACTTATGGTTACACATGATGCTTTTACAGCCAGTTATGCAAGTCGTGTAATATTTATCAAGGATGGTAAAATCTTTAACGAACTACATAGAGGTAGTGATTCTAGGAAAGAATTTTTTGATAAAATTATAGATGTTGTAACCCTTCTAGGTGGAGATTTAAATGATGCTCTTTAAGTTATCCCTTAAAAATATTGCGAGAAGTATAAAAGACTACGCCATCTACTTTTTTACTTTAATATTAGGTGTTGCAATATTTTATATATTTAATGCGATCGATAGTCAAACAGTTATGATGCAAGTATCAGAATCTACTTATGAGATTATTGATTTAATGACAAGTATGCTTTCTGGTGTAAGTGTTTTCGTGGCATTTATATTAGGTTTTTTGATTATATATGCAAATAGATTTTTAATGAAAAGAAGACATAAGGAATTTGGTATTTATTTAACTCTTGGTATGAGTAAAAGAAAAATATCACTTATCTTATTCTTTGAAACATTAATAGTCGGCGTTATATCACTTGCCATAGGACTAATACTTGGTACTGGTTTATCACAACTTATGAGTTTGTTTGTAGCAAATATGTTTGAAGCCAAAATGACAGAATTTGAGTTTGTTTTCTCATCATCTGCTTGTATCAAAACACTTATTTACTTTAGTGTTATGTATATTCTAGTAATGATATTTAACACATATAATGTAAGTCGTTGTAAGCTAATTGATTTACTTAATGCGAACAAAAAATCAGAAAAAATAAAATTAAAAAATCCTTGGATTTGTGTAATTGTATTTATTATTTCTGTAATAGCATTAGGTTATGCATACTACTGTGTTACAGGTGGAGTAACAGATATGCAAACTGCTGATAAAATACTTATTCCTATTGCTCTTGGAGCATTATCAACATTCTTTATTTTTTGGTCTTTATCTGGTTTATTACTCAAAATATTTATGAGTATGAAAAACGTTTATTATAAGGGACTAAATAGTTTTACGTTAAGACAGTTTAGTAGCAAAATAAACACGACTGTATTTTCAATGACTATTATATGTTTGATGTTATTTTTTACAATATGTGTTTTATCAAGTGCTATTTCAATTAGAAATTCAATGACGGCGAATATTAAGGAACTTGCTCCAGCCGATATAGAAATTAATAAGAAAATGGACTTACCACTAGATTCAGGATATTCAAAGGAAGTTATAGAAGATTCTAAAATTTCTGTAAGTGAAACATTGGATAGATTAGGTTTTGATGCTGATAAGTATTTCAAAGATGTTGTAGAATTTTATGTATATGCAAGTAATGATATATTAGTTAAAAATACACTTGGAGATGCTTATGAAAAAATATCTCAAGAATTTCCATATTTAAAATATGATACTGCTGAACAATTTATTAAAGTGAGTGATTATAATAAACTTGCTAAATTATATAATTTAGATGAAATTCATTTAAATAATAATGAATATGCAATAATTGCTGATTTTGATTCGTGGATAGATATTAGAAATCAAGGGTTAGAATTAAATACACCAATTATGATAAATGGTTATACTTTAACACCTAAATATGATGAATGTATTAATGGGTTTATTAATATGACAAGTAGCCATGTAAATATGGGAATATTTGTAGTACCAGATGAAGTTTTAAATGGTTACGTTAGAGAAACAGGAATGTTAGTTGCTAATTACAATGCAAATGATGATGAAGGAAAACAAGAAATAGAAAATATGATTATAGATTTAGATAACAGTCCTTACGCATCAAACACATATATAGGTGCGAGTACCAAACTTGCAATATACGAAGGTAGTATTGGACTTGGAGCTATGATCACATTTATTGGTTTATATCTTGGAATTATCTTCTTAATTGCTAGTGCAGCCATTTTAGCACTAAAAGAATTATCAGAATCTACTGATAATAAAGAAAGATTTAGAATGTTAAGAAAAATAGGAACTGATGAACAAATGCTTAATAAAGCTCTATTTAGACAAATTGGAATATTCTTCTTGTTCCCATTAATTATTGCAATCATCCATTCTATATTTGGTATTAAATTCTGTCTTTATATATTAGAAACATTTGGTAAAGGAGAATTATTAAAATCAATTATCATGACAGCAGGAATTATTGTCTTTGTATATGGTGGATATTTTATAATTACATATTTATGCAGTAAAAATATTATAAAGGAGAGGTAAAAATGCTTTTGGCTTATAATTGGAGTGCTGTTTGGCAAAGTGTAGAAGACACTTGGTTACCAATTTTAATTCCTATTGGTTTTGTAATTTTAGTTATTATTATAGTAGCAATAGTGAAAGGTAAGAAAAAGGATTAGTATTTTTTGCTAATCCCTCTTGCTGAATATGAGTTATTTAGAATCAATAAAAACAGCAATTATTGTATTTCCGATTATTGCTTTCTTATTTACCATTCCTTTTATACTACATCAGTACCATAAATATGGGTCTATAAATAAATTTAGAGTTTTAATAATTTATTCATTTATACTTTATTTAATTACAATGTATTTTCTAGTAATACTACCACTTCCGAGTAGAGAAGAAGTGGCAAATATGACTAGTAGAACAATACAATTAATACCATTTTCGTTTATTGGAGATATAGCAAGAGAAACAAATTTTAATATATTAGATCCATCAACATATATTTCTACATTATCACATCCTAGTGTTTATACAATGCTATTTAATGTTGTAATGACTATACCTTTTGGAATGTATTTAAGATATTACTATAAATGCAGTTTAAAAAAGACTTTTATGTTAACTCTACTTCTTTCTCTATTCTTTGAATTTACACAAGTAACAGGACTTTATGGTATATATCCAAGACCATATAGACTTTGTGATGTTGATGATTTAATAACAAATACACTAGGTGGAATAATTGGTTATTTTATAATGGGAATAGTAGATGACTTTCTTCCTACAAGAGATGAAATAGATGAAGAAACGATTGAAGATGGAAGAAGAGTATCAGGATTTAGAAGAATTACATTATTTTTCTTAGATGGATTTGTATATCTTTGTTTATCTACTATATTATCATTATTCTCTGGAACATTATTTATGACACTTGTATCTTTTATAATTTATTATGGAGTAATACCTTATTTTTGGAATGGTAAAACGATTGCTAGTAATTTCTTAAATGTAAAAGTTACTTTTCCTAATATGACATTTATTAGATTGATTTTAAAAAACATATTTAATTATCTTTATTATTTTATGTTACCAGTTTGTATATTGGCAACAGGAATGATAATAGTTAATAATATAGATTTGAGTGCAGTACCTTCAATTTGGATATATTTAGGTTGCTTTATAATTATTATTCTTTTCTATTTGGTAAATATATTCTTATTACTTAAAAATGGAAGAATCTATTATGACAATGCATTTAAAATTACTTATTTGAGTACAATAGATGAAGTTAAAGAAAAAGATAGGAGGCGAAAAGATGGAAAACATTAAAGGCAAGATATTTGCTGGTATTGGTATTGTTGTTGTCATTGCAGTATTCTTTATAATATTCTGGTTATTATTCTATCAAGAATCTACTTATTATACTAGAATTGATAATACTAAGGTAGAACAATTGGATTCTGGTGATATGAGATATGAATACACACTAGATGCTTATAATGAAAAGGGTAATTCAAAGGAAGTAATTTTTAAAACAAGCAGAGAATTAAAGGATGATGCTTATTTAAAACTTGATGTAATGTTAACAAGAGGAGTTAAATCTTGGGAAGAAGTACAATTTAGCGAATTACCTGATAAAGTACAAGAAAAATATGAATAAATGAAATAAAATATAAAAAATTAGTATGAATCAAATAATAAAGAAGCATACTAATTTTTTTATATGACTATTTAATCTTTTGAAAAATGGTATAATAGTATCATAATATAAATTCTACTTTTAAGTGGTATAAATATTGCTGATTAAATGGTATATTTGATTCATGAAAAGGAGATGATCTTATGGATCAAAAAAAGATTGGTAAATTTATCGCTGAACTTAGAACAGAAAAAGATTTAACACAAACAGAATTGGGAGAAATGTTAGGGGTTAGTTATAAGGCTGTTTCAAAATGGGAAAATGGAATTTGCTTACCTGATGCATCACTATATGATGATATATGTAAAATATTCAAAATTACAAAGGATGAATTGTTTGCAGGCTGTAGGAGAGAAATTAATTATAAAAATAAAATGAACTATATTTTATTGATTTTGTGTTTAATATTGCTAGCTACTTGCTTGTTTATACCTGTGTTATCTAATAATATAATTGGTATGAGTATTATAGGAATAGTTGCTATTATAACATTAGCATTTTTTACTTCAAATATTTATAAATTAACTAATATAAGCAAAGATGATAGAAAAATTAAAGTAATAAAAATATTTAATTATTTACTTATCATAGCAATACCTATTTTGATTATATCCCAACATATATTTAATATAGAAAATTATAATAATGAAATTGTTATTATATTAATAATTTCATTAATTATAGCTAGTGGAACATTTTTTTATAAATTTCCTTATAATAAATATATTGGATTAAGGTTACCATGGACTGTTCGGGATGAATCTACTTGGAAAATAGCTCATCAAATTGTAGGAATTATTTCTTTACCAATATCTATTTTAACTTTTGTTTGTGCTTTGTTCTTCGATGTTGAAATATGTGCAACTATTGGAATAATTTTATGGATTTTAATACCAAGCGTAATTTCAGGGATACACTTTTATAAATTATATTGTAGAATGTAATTTATAAAATATTAAGTCAGTTCAATATCAGAACTGATTCAGACTATTAACAAATTTAATTTGTCAACAGTCTGAAATTAGTATGATTTTATACTAATTTTTTCGACAACTATTTAGATAACTTTCTAAATAGTTATTGACTTTATATATATAATAAGATAAAATCTATTTAGACAAATGTCTAAATAGTGAGGTGATAATTATTGAAATT
>CALVSP010000047.1 GCA_944359065.1 uncultured Bacilli bacterium | reverse complement strand
AGATATAATCCAGACTGGGCGATTGCTTTTTATGAAGGTAGTGTAAAACATATTTATTTTGTGGCGGAAACAAAAGGCACAATGTCTTCAATAGAATTGCGAACAATAGAAAAATCAAAGATTGATTGTGCTAAGAAATATTTTAAAAAACTAAAAAGTGATGATGTAATCTATGATGTAGTAAATAGTTATGATGAATTATTAAATATCATAAGTAAATAATAAAAATAGCCTTTATACTGAGACCTGGCAAATATCTCAAGTATAAAGGCTATCTTTAATTTATAAAGTATTTAATTTTAAAGGAGTTGCAGGAGGGAAGACTAATTTATATTAATCTATATCAATTTGAGTAGTTGTTGATTGTGGTTGAAGTTTTGGCAATGTCATTTTTAAAATACCGTCAGTATATTCAGCTTTAGCGTTAGCTTTATCTATCTGACCTACATAGAATGAACGTTGCATTGTGCCATAATAGCGTTCTTGATGAATGTAGTTACTTTCTTCATTCTGATTTTGTTCATTTTGTATTGTAGCTTTGATAGTTAAATAACCATTTTGATAATCAAGAGCGATATTTTCTTTTTTTACTCCTGGTAATTCAGCAGTGAGTTCATAAGCATTATCTGTATCTTTTACATCAACTTTGAATGCGTTGAACATGGAATTTACTGGAGCAAATGCGTTTTGGAAAAATGGTTCGTTGAAAACATCAAAAATAGATTTGAAAGAATTGTCTCTAGATGCAAGATTATTTGTAAATGTAGGAATTAAACCAAACATAATAAATACCTCCTAAAAGTTTAAAAGTCAAATTCTGTTTAAAGGAAAATTAGTCAATATTAATTTGGGTAGTTGTTTCTTCTTTAGTAGCTTTTGGTAAAACTACCGTCAAGATACCATCTTGATAGGAAGCTTTGATATTTTTTTCATCAATATCGTCAATGTAGAAAGAACGTTGCATTTCACCTACATAACGTTCACGGCGAATATATTTTTCTTGAGGTTTTTCATTTTTATCATTAGCATTTTCAGCAGGTTTTTCTTCTGTGGATTTTGTAGTAGTTGTTTTAATTGTTAAATAACCTTTGTTGTAGTCAAGAGAAATGTTTTCTTTGGCGATGCCTGGTAATTCAGCAGTGAGTTCGTAAGCATTATCTGTATCTTTTACATCAACTTTAAAGGATTTTACATAAGAATTCATTTTTGCAAATGGTTCATGAAAGAAAGGTTCATTGAAAACATCGAATAATTTATTGAAATCATCATCACTTTTAGCAATATTTTTTGCAAATGGAACTAAACCGAACATAAATAACAACCTCCATGTATTAAGCAATAAATAAAGTCAAAAAGTCAAATTGGATTTTTATTTATTGTTATTAGTAAGTTTATAAAATTTGGATTTTGTAAGTATCTTAAGGGATACTTCTTATCTTTCGTATCTCTTAACGTCCTTACAAGTATTATTATACTCACATTAGTCAAAATGTCAACAATTATTTTTGACTTTTTGACTATTTTTTTTTTACTTATTTTATAAGCCTTTATAGGGCTTTTGTTGTTTGAAGTTTGACTTTTTGTTATTTTAAAAATATATGAGAGGTACCATTTTGGTACCATCTCTTTACGAATTTAAATATGCATCAAATTTTGAAGCAGCATCTACTTTTCTGCTTTTAGTAATATGCAAATAAATTTGACGTGTTGTAGAGTCATTGGTATGCCCTAACCTATCTTGTATTACTTCTAATGATTCACCTGCCGCTGCTAATAATGATGTGTGGGTATGGCGGAATGTATGTGGATGGATCCAACTTAACCCGATTTTTTTGGCTATCTTTTTTATGAAGCCGTATAGATTACAGGTCAAAATTGGTTTTCCTGGATAATATCGAGAAGTAAATATAAAATTATATGTTCTATCCCAATTATTTGCATTTTTTATTTTTTGTTTATTTTGTATTAATCGCCATTCTTTCATCACATCTATAAAAGATTGTGAAATAGAAATTTCTCTAATACTATTTTTAGTTTTTGGAGTTTGTACATAATAATTTTTTTGACTACAACCATAGATGTTTTGGGTAATTTTTATAGTCTTATTTTTTATATTAAAATTATCCCATTCCATAGCACATACCTCGCCTAATCTAGCACCAGTATAGATTAGAAAAAATACCATATAATAATATGGATATGCATATGCATCATTTTTAGCTTCATTTAAGAAAGTGAGTAAATCTTCTTTTTCTAGATATAATGGTTTAGGTTTTTGTTGTAGCAGTTTAGTTTTTTCGACTAAAGTCATTTTAGGTAAATCAATATTTTCACAAGGATTATTAGTGATAATATTATTTTTTAAAGCATGTTTAAATATCATTTTTATATAGGATAAGTTTTTTGTAATAGTTTTACGTTTTTTACCCATATCGAGCATATTTTGTATATATGTTTGAATATTTAGAGAGGTAATATGTTTTAATTTAACATCTTGCCCCCAGAATGATATTAATGCTTTTAATAGATATTGTATGCCCTTTTGTGTAGATATCTTAGTATAATGTTGATATTCTTTAAACCAAATTTCTTGAACATAATAAGCAAATGTTATATCTTTAGGTTTAGCAAATACCTTTCCCGCATAATATTGGGACTCTATTTCTGCCATTGCTTTTTTAGCATCGCTTTTTTTAGTAAAGCCACAGCGTTTGATACGGATACGTTTTCCTGTATCATCTCTACCAACATCTATAATGAACCAATATGTTTTGCCTTTTGTCTTTGTAAGGCGTTCATGTATTCTAGCCATAGTTTTCCCCTTTCACTATGCCTAGCTATTACTATGTATGATTTTAGTATGTAAGAAAAGTGAATTTATGTCAACTTCAATTATTAATTGTTAGAATGATTATATAATTTAGTTAATGAAAAAAGGTATTAGATGAATTACATCTAATACCTTTTTACTATAGGCAACATACTTTAAAATAAGTTTATATCTTTATTAATGTTGCATACGTTTGAAGTATTCAATTGCCTGTGGTGTAAATTCGATATAAGTATTACCATCAGCAAATGATGCTAATTCATAAGGTTGATAAATAAGGTAAATTGTTCCATTGCCACCTAAATAATAATCTTCGCTAACTCTATCTACATCCCAACCATTACGAAGTGAAATTTGTTTCATTCCCTGATTATAAAGTTTGGTAACATGTCCTCTTATGCCTATATTTTCAAGTTGTTCAGCTGATTGAATTGGTACAAAATAGCTTACAGGAATTTTATTACCAGTGTGTTTATCATATACTAGACCAACTGTTTCATACATACCATGTGCAGCACCAGCATTATACCAATAACTTGTAATTGTCAAAGAAATATAGTTCTCATCTTCAAATTTAAGACTATATTTCATGCTTCCTTGATAAAAATTACCAGCATCATAACGACCTTTTAATTTATATACATATGTTGCAATATCGGTATTAATCTTGTTTTGTACATCTTGGTCATTGAGGTATACAATAGGATATTTTAATTTTAAATTAGTATAGTTTTGTTCACCAGAATCAACATATGCTAAGCATAGACTAGGTATTAGCATTATTGCAAACAAAGTCAATAAAAATAATTTTTTCATAATATCACTCCTGATAATTATTGTGTAATCGGTTTAGGTAATCAATTTCTTTAGGACTAAATTGTATATTTGTAACACCATCGGCATTGCAACCTAATGTTTCTATAGGATAGATTAAAACAATTATCCCGTCTTTTAATAAAGCATAATTTTGGGAAATGTAATTTATTTTTCTTGGTACAGATAATCGTTGCCCTTTATTATTGTATACAGGAACAATATAATTATTTACAAGATTGTTTAACTCATCAGTTGAATAAAAATTTATAAAATTATTCAAAGGTACATTATTACCATTATTTTTATCATAAACCAATCCTATAAGATTATATGTACCACGATATCCAGATGTATAACTGATTTTAATTACAATAGATAAATATTTTTCATCTTCATATCCTACTATATATTTCATAAAACCCTTATAAAATTTACCATTATCGTATTTACCTTTAAAATCGTATACATAGTTCGCTATATCCGTATTAATTTTATCTTGTATATTTTTATTATCTAAATAAACCAAAGGATACTCTAAAGTTAAATTGGTATATTCTTGTTTACCTGTTTCAACGTAAGCAAAGCAAAAACTTGGTACTAGCATTATTATAAACATAGTTAATAATAATAATTTTTTCATAATACCACTCCTAATAATTATTTAATGGTTTTTGAAACTTTATTTTTCTCAACTCAATATCTTTATTTAAACTATCAGCATGAGTAAATAAAGTTTTAGCTAATAATACATAAGTACCGTTATTTATAGTTTCATGATAATGAGATGGATTTAAACTGTTCGCAGAATAAGCTTGAATTGCCTTTATATTATTGTTGCTATCTAAATCATATAATACATACATCGGAATTAAATGATTATTACCATGCCATTTCCCTAAATTTTCATCTACATTGTCTTTATCGTCATTTATTACAGTCATAGTAAATATTACAGGGTCGTAACTTTTTGAGCCATTACTATACATCTCATAATTATTTTTTAAATAAAAGTATTCTGTGGTGTATGGAACAGAAGCAATCATATTGTTGGGCTTATTGTAGATAATAATTTCTTTATCGCTAGTTAAACCTACAAAGCCATTTTCATCGAATTTTGATATGGCTATTACAGGTTTATATCTTTTTATTAAAATTTGATTAGCTTGTTCTAAAGGATTTTTTTCGTTGCTAGGTATTACTATTTTATTAGAATCATCTATATATTTTGGAGAGTTATTTTCTTTATTGTTTAATTTGTTATCTCTATCAACTAAACCAGCAACAACTTTTTTCAGAGTTTCGTAATCAGTGCTTGGGATTATAGTTATAAATTCACCCATAGCATTGTTATGACTAATTTCAGAACCACCTCTTATTGGATATAAAGCTATTTCAAATATTTGTACTTTATTGGTCTTAAAATGTATCTTCATATGCATTAATCTTTTCTTTTGTTCGTTAGGAATATTTTGCAATATCCAACAATCTGCGATGTCATTATTAGCATCATATGTCAGTGTCTCGGTATCTACATATTCAGTTACTTCAGAATTAGAAAAAAACCAATACCAGCGTTTATCTAATTCTTTAGCAGAACATAAGCTAGTAATTAATAAAAAAATTAGTAGAATTAAAGATAATATTTTTTTCATAATATGACTCCTAAGGAATTATGCAGATTGGGTTTGTTCTTCTTCAATAGACAATGTTTGTCTATATTGTTCTGCTACCATAGTTTTATTGAATTCTGCTGCTGGGTCAAATTTATAAACTAAATTTTCTAGGTCATCTATTGATATCTTGAAAAACTCTTTTCGATTATTTACCTTATTAACACGATTATTTTCTAATGCTTGATGTAAATCTGATTCTAATTGAACAGCGTCATTTGAAAAAATAAAACTATGCACATCAAATTTAAATGGAACGCTAGCACTACCAAGTTCATCAATACGTTCTTGAGGATCAAGACGTCTAGTCATCCCAATTTTAAATATATTATCACCAAATGATCCTAAATTACTTATAACATAAACATAACCGGCTTTACCATTTTGAAGATTAGTAATTTCTTCTTTCTTTTTATCTATGTCATTAAGCTGTGATTCTAATTCTTTAATTTTGGCTAATAATTGCTTAGTCTTTTCATCGTCTTCAGAAGTTTTTAGTTGTTCATTTATATTGGCAATCTCTGTTTCATATTTAGCCGCTTCTTGTTTCATTTGCTCTTCTTGCTCTTTTAATCGACGGCGTTCTTCTGCTTCTTGTCGCATTTGTTCTCGTAATGCAAGCTGTTCTTGTCTAGCTGCTTCTTTTTTTACATAATATTCATACTCTATTTTAACAGCATCTATAAATAAAATTTCTAATTCACCGATAAATTTAGTTAATGTTGATGATATAGTTTGGTTGCCACTTCTTGCAATATTTAAGTATTTATTAATTATTTCTCTAATGTTATTTAATGCTTCATCAAGTTTTTTATAATTCAGTGTATAAAGTACATTTTGAAGTTCTGAACGTAATGCAATTACCATTAATTGATAAATTGCTTGATTGGTTTTAGTGGTATATCTATTTGCATATTTTTCTAATAATTCGGTAATGATTTTTTCGTTGGCTTTAAAAGCTGTATTTAATTCTTTATAATCCATGTTATGTAATTTTAAAATTACTGATGGTGCATAAGTGTTAATATCATTAATTAATTCTGCTGGAAGAGTAATAGTACGGTCGTATGGTTCATGAGAAAATTCGAAATATTTTTTTAAACAGCCATTGATACTTTTTTGAATGCTATCTAATTTTTGTATTTTTTTTATGCGATTATTTTGCTTTTTTTCTAATCTATTTATTTCGTCTTTTAATTTATCAATTTCAGATAAATAAAAAGCTTTTTTGTCAATTTCGTTATTGATATTACTTAATTTCTCATTAGCTTGAGAATTAGCATTGTTGATTATTTCCTGAATTAATTTCTCCTTATGATTTATTTGATTATCTAATTGCTCATTTTTTGATAATAAAGCTTCTATTTTACGTTTACCTTCTAAATTAGCTTGTTCGATTATTGTATTTGCTTGTTTTTTAGCAGATTCTAATAATTCATTACTTTGCTTTTTTATATCTAGATAATTATTGGTAAGATACTTAAAAGCAGACCTCTTTTTAAATATGACTAAAATAAATGCTATAAAATTAAAAAATGGATTTTGTGTGCCAAATAATAGCATAATACCAATAAACCAATTCCGTAAAAACCATTTTTCCTTATAAATTTCTTTGAATTCAAATCCTTTATTATTCACATATAACAACTCCTTATTTTAAATATTAAATTACAATCTATAAGTTTTTAAGATGTATAAATTTTTTTGGAATACCTTGTGCTGTAGCTAGATTATAAATGCTATAATTGGAATTTTCTTGTAAGTAGATATCTGGTAGTAATAATTCAACCGCAAAGGTATTCGCAATTTTTTCTATTTTATCACTGTTAATACTCATAGTATATGTTTTTAACCATTGTGTGTTTTCTTTTGGGGTACAAAGTGCGTGTCCTAGTTCGTGGGCGCATACAAATTTTAATAAATTATCTGTAGTCTTTCTTTTATCAATAAGAATAAATTTTTCTCGCTTATATTTTACATAGTTTCCTAATTTACCGCCTAAATCTATGTATATGATATGTATGTTTTCCTGTTTAGCTATTTGGAATGGGTCATTTGTTCCGTATTTTTTAATAAGCTTAGTTACTATATTTTTTATATTCATACATAATACACCTTCAATCATTTGCGATATTTTTTAGGAGTGTATTTCTTTTTAGCTATTCGTTTCGCTTGTACCATAGCTACTTTTATAGCAGATTTAAAAGCTTCTACGTCTTCAAAGTCATCGTCACCTTCACAGGCAGCAGAAGCCATAGAGTTCATCATATCTTCCAAATCAGATTCAATTTCACGTTCATCTTTTTCGGTTAATTCTGGTAAATCGTCGTCATTGTCTTCAATAATATCACTTTTTTTTATACCAAAAAAATCTGCTATTTTTTGAATAGTTCCCATTCTAGGTTCTTTGGTTCCGTTTTCCCAGGTAGATACAGCTTTGTCTGATACGCCAGCAATTTTAGCAAATTCTTTTTGAGATAAATTATGTTCTAGTCTAAGTTTTTTTATATTTTTAGAGATACTCATCATATTACTTCCTTTCTTTATTTATTTATATACTAAACTAAAAGTAGAAAAAAATCAACTTTATTTATAAAAAAATCTACTTTACGTAGTTGACATTCTACTTTTAGTAGATTATAATAAAAATGTCGAAAGGAGGTATCCAAATGACAATAACTTTAAAACAAGCTAGATTAATAAAAGAAAAACGACAAAAAGATTTAGCCAAATTATTGGGCATACACGTTCAAACTTATCGTAAATTAGAACAACATCCAGAGGAATTAACTATAAAACAGGCAAAAAAAATATGTGATTTCTTAAAAATATCTTATGACGATATTTTTTTTACTCTCTAACTCTACCTAAAGTAGATGGAGAATAAAAATAAAAGGAGATGATTTGATGAATAAAGACCCATTAGAAATTGCTTATCAGGATTTAAATATTCACGACATTATAAAAGAAAGGTACTTTTGTTATGTATATATTTTTGATAATCATTATTCTTTTATTGGGAATTAAAGTATTAATTTCTAGTATACAAATTCATGCTTTAATTTTGTATATGTTAGAAAAAAAATATACACCACCCACTAAAAAAGAATTAGATGAATATAGTACAAAATGGGTGATGTTTCTAATTAAGAAATAAAATGTGATTTTATTAATTCAGAAGTAACGTTTTCGGCAACTTGAACAAATGAAGATAAAGATTTTACACCTAAATCTTTGCAAATACGTTTAGTTTTTTCAAAAACAGAATCATAACGAATATTAGCTATTAATTGATGACCTTTTGGTGTTAAATCTTCAACAATGATTGCGATAGAATTGCTATCATTACGTAAATCAATAAGTTTGTCTTTTACGCAGTAATTTAGGTGATAAATAAGTTCTTTATTAGAATATTTAGTTAATAACTGATATTGATAATCCTCTATAACTGAATCATTAGTAAATCTTAAAGTATTTTGATTAGTTTTTTTTAAAAGTTCAGTATCAATAAAAACGGCGAATTTTCTAGGTTCAACTATTTCTTCAATACAAAGAAGAATATCTCTAATACAATCACAGTTTAATACCATATAATCATCTCCTCATAAGATGATTATAGCATAAAAATATTTAATATATGCTTAGCTATTACTAATTATTCCCTTATCGTAACGAACGCTTGGCGGTGGGTTATTGATGAAACCGTTGTATTAAAATTTATAGCTTATCTATGGGTAGCAACCAAATAAATTGAAAGGAGATTATGTATATGCCTGATTGGAATTTAGAGTGTGAAATAAAAATTCGAGCTTTAGAAGCTTTGAAAGAAAATCTAGATAAAGAGATTGATGAACTAATTAATATCGCCAAAAAGGTTCAGCAAGAACATTTAGAAGTCATAGAGGTACAACAAAATCTAAATGATATAGAAAAAGGGCCGTTGACTATAAGTGAATTTGCTAAAAAAGCGAAAGTAAGTTATGGAGCTATTTATGAAAGAGTACGTACTGGAGTAATAAAAGCCAAAAGAGATGGACGTATTACACGTATACCTTATTCAGAATATGAAAACTATATGCAAAGGATTTGAGAATATGCAGACAATCTATGAAACGAATGAGAAAAATAATATAAAAATTTAATAAAAATTATTAAATCATAATTAAAATTGGTGCGTAGCAAGCCATAGCAGAAAGGTTATTAATGTAACAAAAAATAAAAAAAGAAAATAGCAAATCTTTAACGATAATCTTCTTAACAAATTTATTATGGCAGGGAGGTTTGCAAGTGGATTCTGCTATGGTGCTTGGTACGCACCAATGAAAGAGAGAAAAGAATAAATGAAATGTTGGCGTTGTGGTAAAAAATTGAATAAAGGGCAGGTGCATATATTGCATTTGATATGCGGTCTTGCTGTTCCAGTATGTGCTGATGACCGTCAATGTTATTCATTTGC